>JALZNB010000199.1 GCA_030857905.1 Actinomycetota bacterium | reverse complement strand
GTGAAGCGGATGCCGAGGATGTTGGCGGCCAGGCCGACGATCTGCACCTCCGGCGGGTTCGCGGCGAGCATGACGAGGCCGTCGCCCCGAGCGACGCCGTGGTCACCGAGGACGCGGGCGGTGCGGTGGATCTGTGCCAGGAGGTCGGTGAAACTCAGCGTCCGGTCCCCGTGCCGCAGCGCGGTCTGACTGTCCCAGTTCGACAGTTGCTCGATGGTACTGGTGACGTACCGGGCCGGTGCATCGTTCATGGGTGACTCCCCGTTGAGGATCTTGTTCATTTGCGTCATCATTACCGAGTGGTAAGCACGGATAACCCGTCCTGGCGTCCGCGGTAATCGCCTGCGGTGCGCGGATCATAGGTGACCGAGGCGCCGCCGGTGGTGCGTACGTGAAATTGTCCGAATCGCCACGCATCGGGTGATCATTTTTTTCCGAGCACCCTCCTGATTGGGTATCCGGGAATGGTCCGTTCGGACTAACATTGCCATGGTGATACTCGTCACAACGGCAATCGTCGCTTGACGATACTTGGGAACGCTGGCAATCTCGCACACAGTCGGCGGTGTTGGTCGACGCCGCCGTGTGCTGTTTCTGTGGCGGAGGTCGGCGTCCGGATTCTCACGGAGTGCTCTATTCTTTGTTCTCGCCGCCGCCGCGGCGGGTCGACGATGGAACCTCGTGTCCTCCCGGTGCGTCATACTTGCGGGCGTAGGTGAATTCGCGGGCGACCGGCCACCCCGGGGGTCGGGTCCGCTACCGGAGCAGGTGAACAGGCCTTGCCGCCGCACGCCCTTGTGGGTGTCGATGCGGTTATTCGGCACGCGCCGGTGTTCCCGTCATTGCGGGAGTCGAGTTCGGTCATTCCAAGGTGGTTGCGATGAGGGGGTTGGTCACGAGATGACCGCTGTTGCCGATGGTGGGGGTCCGTCCGACGAGTGGGACGCCACGAATCAGGACAAGTGGCTCGCCTCGCTCGCGACGCTGTTCGTGATTCCCGAGGAGTACCGCGACGAGCGGTTCGACCGGGCCGCGGCCGCCGAGTTGCTCGGGTGCGGCGAGAAGCTGCTCGACACCCTCATCGCGAACGGGCTCCCGCACGGCGGGGAGACCGGCGACGAGCGTTTCGATCGGTTCGACCTGGTGAACCTGGCGCTCTACTCGGGGGTCGGCACCAGTGTGCCGGAGAAGGCGACGCGCTACGCCCTGCGCTGGATGCACGAGTCGCCGGAGTCGCTCTACACCGCCAAGCGGTGGGACTTCTCGATCAAGCTGTCGTGTGCCGCCCAGGCGGGCTGTGGAGACGATCCCCAGTGGACGATCGCCCGCCCGGTCCCGGAGTTGCAGGGTGGCTCGGTCGAATCGTTGACGCTGAACGGGCGCAACGCCCGCAGCGAGCACCTCGACCTGGTCTCCGAGGGCCCGGAGGGGCTTGCCGTCGAGGCTGTGCTGATCAGCGACGGAACCCGCCAGGAGATCGTCTCGCCCGTGCTGCGCGAGATCCTCACCCAGTTCGCCACCGACTACCGGTGGGTCAGGATGCCCGAACCCCTGCAGTGGAGGACGGACCTGGTGCTCCCGCAGAAGGCGGCGCCGTGCATCGCGTCCTGCCTGGAACTGGTCGAGCAGTGCCGGGCCGCCGGGTTCGAGGCGCGTACCCGCCGCGGCTGGATCCTCGGGATGCTCGACCTCGCCCACTCCTGGCTGGAGGTCGTCGACTCCGACGGCGTGCTCAAGATGGTCGATCCCGCGTTCATGATCCTGGCCGCCCACCACGCCGAGCGTCCGCATCCGGACTTCCGTGAGGCCTGCCTCGGCTCGCAGCTCAATCGGTTGCTTCCCACCGAGCACCACGCCGACCAGCCAGTCCTCGGCCACACGTGCGGTGGCACGTGGAGCGCGCCGAACCAGAAGACCATGATCCAGCTCGCCCAACGGCCTGCCTGATCGTTCGAAAGACCATTTCCGTTCGCCACAGATGAAGGGGTGCCGATGGCGATCCAGCTTGAGGGCAGTGACCGGTTGCGCGAGGTGCTCGACCGGCTCGTCACGATGTCCAAAGAGGACTACTACAACCCGTACCAGGTCTTCCAGTGGCCGGACTCGCTGCCAGAGGACCAGTACTGGATGAGCCCGGAACTGATGTCGGTGCACAACACCGAGGCGGGCAAGGAGCTGACCGAGGAGCAGCTCAAGGCGATCAGCAAGTGGGAGAGCATCAACTTCTACAGCCTGAACGTCGACGGCATCCGCGAGCTGATCGTGGAGATCATCGGTCGGATCCACACCAAGGACTTCGCGGTCTCCTCGGAGTACTTCCACCACATCATCGGCGAAGAGAACGAGCACATGTGGTTCTTCGCCACGTTCTGCCTCAACTACGGTGGCAAGCTCTACCCGGACAAGGGCATCAAGTTCGAGGCCGAGGACCACGGCGAGATGGACCACTTCCTGGTCTTCGCCCGACTGCTGATCTTCGAGGAGATCGTCGACTTCTTCAACAAGAAGATGGGCGTCGACGAGCGTCTGCACCCGACGATCCGCCAGGTGAACGCGATCCACCACCAGGACGAGTCACGCCACGTCGCCTTCGGTCGCCAGATCGTCTCGCTGTTGCACAGCCAGTTGCGCGAGAAGCTGGACCAGGAGACCCTGACCCGCATCGAGAACAACCTCAAGCGCTACATCCGCCGGTCGGTGGAGTCGCTGGTCAACCCGGCCGCCTACCGCGACGCGGGCATCGAGAACCCGTACGCGCTGCGTACCGCCGTGCTGGCCGACCCGGCGTTTCACGCCCTGGAGAAGCAGATGCTCAAGCGCACCATGAACTTCATGGTCAAGGAGGGCATCTTCACCGACGACGTCCTGCCCGCCGCATGAGCGGACCATCGGGTATCGACGCCGTCATCGCCTACCTGTTGACGAAGAAGCCGGGACTCACCGAGATCGACCCGGACCTCGACCTGATCGAGAACCGCATCCTCGACTCGCTCGGCTTCGTCAACTTCCTCTATGTCCTTGAGGAGCAGACCGGCCAGGAGATCGCCATGGAATCGGTGACTCCCGAGCACTTCCGCACGATCAACGCCATTCGGAAAAGGTTCTTCGATGTCGCCGTCGACGCGAGCAACTGAGCCCCGTCCGGCCTCGGTACGAGGCGGACTGGCCACCATCGGCCCGGAGACGCTCGCGTTGCGGGCGGCTCTCGAACAGCGCTACCTGCGGTGGGCGGCGGAAGTTGACGCCGTCCCCATGATGTACCCGCCGCTGATGCGGGTCGAAGACCTCGCCCGCATCGACTACTTCGCGAACTTCCCGCACCTGGCGATCCTGGGCAGCCAGCTCGCCGAGGACTCGGTCGGCAAGTACGGCGACGCGGCGAAGGGTGACACCGAGGCAGCGGCGTCGTCGACGGCGATGGCGGAGATCCCGGCCGGTGACCTGACCGGCGCGACCTACGTGTTGCCGTCGGCCGCCTGCTACAACATCTACTTCGACATGGCGGGCCGCGTGCTCGACGGGCCGGAGCTGATCACCACGGTGGCCACCTGCTTCCGCCGCGAGACCCATTACGACGAGCTGCGCAGGTTGCTCGGGTTCTCGATGCGCGAGATCGTCTGCGTCGGCGAGCGCGAGGTGGTGTTGGAGCACCTGAGTTCGCACAAGCGCAAACTCATCGGGTTCTTCGCCGAGATCGGCCTGCCGATCGAGGTGGAGGCGGCATCCGACCCGTTCTACGAGTCCGGCGGCTCGCGTGCGCTGATGGCGCAACTGTTCCCGGTCAAGGAGGAGTTCGTCTACAACGGCAACGCCATCGGGTCGGTCAACTTCCACCGGAACTTCTTCGGCGAGCGCTGCGACATCCGCACCGCCGACGGGCAGCCCGCCTTCTCCGGGTGTGTCGCCTTCGGCATCGAGCGGTGGATCAGCGCGCTCACCACCCACTTCGGGGTCGGCCCCGGGGAACTGTGTGAGCGGATCGTCAGCTCATGACCGACGGAGTGGCATCCGGGTCGGACGCGCCGAGACCGGTACGGACCGTGCTGGTCACCGGCGGGAACCGCGGTATCGGTCTCGCCATCGCGCAAGCCTTTGTCGCGCGTGGTGATCGGGTGGCGGCGACCTACCGCGGTGGCGAGCCGCCGACCGGCGTGTTCGCCGTGCGGTGCGATGTGACCGACGCGGCCGAGGTCGACGCCGCGTTCGGTCGGGTCGAGGACGAGTTGGGTTCGGTCGAGGTGTTGGTCGCCAACGCGGGCCGCACGGACGACACGCTGTTGATGCGGATGACCGAGGAGCAGTTCACCGGTGTCCTCGACACCAATCTCGCCGGGGCGTGGCGCTGTGCCCGTCGCGCCGCGCGGGGCATGATGCTCAAGCGGTTCGGGCGGATGATCTTCATCTCGTCGGTGGCCGGGCTCAACGGCAGCGCCGGGCAGACCAACTACGCCGCCAGCAAGGCGGGCATGGTCGGCCTGGCCCGCTCGATCACCCGGGAGATGGGCGGGCGCAACATCACCGCGAACGTGGTCGCCCCCGGCGTGATCGACACCGACATGACCGACGCGCTGCCGGAAGCGACGAAGGCCGCGCACCTCGCGCAGATCCCGATGGGTCGTTCGGCCTCGGCGGCCGAGGTCGCCGGCGTGGTGACCTGGCTGGCCAGCGAGCAGGCGAACTACGTCGCGGGCGCCGTCATCCCGGTCGACGGCGGACTGGGAATGGGGCACTAGTGAGCGAGAACGGTCTGCTCGCGGGCAAGCGCCTGGTGATCACCGGTGTGATCACCGAGAAGTCGATCGCCTTCACCGCGGCCAGGATCGCCCAGGAACAGGGCGCGACGGTCGTGTTGACCGGCTACGGCCGGATGTCGCTGGTCAACCTGGTGGCCCGTAAACTTCCCGTGCCCGCACCGGTTCTGGAACTCGACGTCACCGACAAGTCCCATATGGACACTCTCGCCGAGCGGGTCGGTGAACACCTCGACGGTGTCGACGGCATTGTGCATTCCATCGCCTTCGCACCCGCGAGCTGCCTCGGCGGCTTCATGGACGCGCCGTGGGAGGACGTGGCCACGACGCTGCACGTGTCCACCTACTCCTACCGGGCGCTGGCCTCGGCGCTGCTGCCGCTGATGGCGCCCGGCGGCTCGATCGTCGGTCTGACGTTCGACGGCACCCGTGCCTGGCCCGCATACGACTGGATGGGCGTGGCCAAGTCCGGGCTCGAGTCGGCCAACCGCTACCTGGCCCGTTACCTGGGCCCGCGGGGAATCCGGGCCAACCTGGTCGCCGCCGGTCCACTTCGGACCATGGCCGCTCGGCAGATTCCCGGTCTGGTCGGGCTGGACGAGAAGTGGGACGAGTTGGCTCCACTGGGGTGGGAGCCCGCCGATCCCGCGCCCGCCGCGCGCGCGTGCCTCGCGCTGCTCACCGAGTGGTTCAGTGCCACCACCGGTCAGGTCGTGCACGTGGACGGCGGGTATCACGCGGTCGGCGCCTGAACCGCCGCGACAGCACACCGCGACGACCGTCGCCGGTCACCAGAGGTCCCAGGGTCGGTGACCCTTGGGTCTACCCACGAATAGCTATCCCCAACGCGCCACCCATGGAGGACCAGTGTTACGAAGAGTTCGTTCTGTGCTGCTCGCGGCCACCGCGATCGCCGCCACCGCGATCGTCGGCGGCACCATGATCACCCCGGCCACCGCGCAGGAGTCCAGCAGGCCGCGCGTCAGTGACTGCTCGACATCGAGGGACGCCATTCTCGACCTGCCGCACCAGATGTTCGCGGCCTGGGAGAAGGGTGACGGCCCGGCCTTCGCCTCGGTGTTCGTCGACGACGGTCACATGATCACCAGCAGTGGCACCTACCTGCCGAGCCGGACCGCGGTCAGCAACTACTTCACCGCCGCGTTCGCGGGCCCGCTCAAGGGCACCCGGCAGGTCGGCAACCCGTCGAGCCTGCGCTGCCTGGCGCCGAACGTCGCCGTGATCGACGGCCTCGGCGGAACCGTGCTGCCGGGCGAGACCTACACGACCCCGGAAGAGGTTCCGATCGGCCGCCGGATCATCGTGTCCTGGGTCGCGGTGCAGGTTCCGCACCCGAGCATCGCCCGCGTCACGGTGTGGAAGATGACGGAGTTCCAGAGCACGACGATCGCCGCCTGAGCTCATCGCGAATGGTGATGACGGGATTCACGTGCACCCGAGAACCCCGCCAATGGACACCAGTGATGGTTTAGCTGACAGTAACCATCCGATCATCTTTCCGGTTTATTTGTACCAGACCCCGGAATGGCGGGACACCGCCATTCCGGGGTGATCTGGACCACTACCCGGTGGGTGGTGGTCCCCTCGGACTGCCGACGGTGACGACAAGACCGGCGGTAGGTTGTTCCAGCGATCCGCCAGCAGGCGGATCGAGTTCTCGTGATGGGCTAGCGGAGGATATTCGATATGGGGATCGGCGCTCGGGTAATCGGCTCCGGAGAGCACAAGGTCATCGTCGTGCACGACTGGTTCGGCACGGCGGAGAGTTGGGGCTCGTTCCTCGACTACCTGGACGGCTCGCAGTTCACTTACGCCTTCATCGACGTGCGCGGCTACGGCAGCCGCAAGGACGTCGAAGGTGAGTACACGCTGGAGGAGATCGCCACCGACGTGCTCGCTCTCGCCGACGAACTCGGTTGGCAGACCTTCTCGCTCGTGGGTCACTCGATGGGCGGCAAGGCGGTGCAGCGCGTGCTCGGCGACGCCTCCGACCGCGTCACCAAGCTGGTTGGGCTGACCCCGGTGCCCGCGGCCAAGTACCCGATGCCCGACGAGCAGTTCGGCGCGTTCGCCGCGTCGGCGCAGACCCCGCAGATCCGGCGCGCGCTGCTGGACACGCTGACCGGCAAGCGGGCGCACGGCGTGTGGCTCGACCGGATGGTGCAGCACTCGATCGACACCTCGAAGCCCGAGGCCTACGGCAAGTACCTGCAGTCCTGGGTGCACACCGACTTCGTCGCCGACATCCACGGCAACGAGACGCCGATCAAGGTGATCGTCGGCGAGCACGACCCGGCGACGCCCGCCGCGCTCATCGAGGCCACCTGGCTCAAGTTCTACCCGAACGCACAGCTCGAGGTGCTGGCGAACGCCGGTCACTACCCGATGTACGAGACCCCCGTCGCGCTCGCGGGCGCCATCGAGTCCTTCCTGAAGGACTGAGCCCCGGCGCCCGGCAAGGGGATGGATCATGACGAGAACCGTGTTGCGGACGTGTCCGCTGTGTGAGGCCACCTGCGGGTTGAGCATCACCATGGACGGCGCGCGCCCGGTTCGGGTGCGCGGCAACGCCGACGACGTGTTCAGTCAGGGATACATCTGTCCCAAGGGTGCCTCGCTGGCGAATTTCGACACCGATCCCGACCGGTTGGCGCGGCCGCTGCTGCGCCAACCGGACGGATCGCACGCCGAGATCTCGTGGCCGGAGGCGTTCGCCGAACTCGAACGCGGGCTGCGCTCGGTGATGGACGCGCACGGCCGCGAGTCCGTCGCGCTGTACACCGGCAACCCGGTGATCCACACGATCGCCATCCCGCTGTACCTGACCGCGTTGCGCACGGCGTTCAACACCAGGCACATCTACAGCACCACCACGCTCGACACGATGCCGCGCATGGTCGCGTGCGGCCTGCTCTACGGCGACCCGCTGTCGATGCCGCTGCCCGACATCGACAACACCGACCACCTGTTCGTCCTCGGCTCGAACCTGTTGGAGACCAACGGAAGCCTGTGGACCGTGCCCCGGCTGCCCGCGCGGTTGACCGAGCTGCGCAAGCGCGGCGGCAAGTTCGTCGTCGTCGACCCCCGGCGCACCCGTACCGCGGAACGGGCCGACGACTACGTTCCGATCAGGCCGGGCGCGGACCCCCTGCTGTTGTTCGCCATCCTGCACACGCTGTTCGCCGAAGGGCTCGACACCGATCCCGGTCCGCACGTGGTCGGCGTGGACGACCTGCGTGCCCTCGCCGCCGAGTTCGCCCCCGAGCGGGTCGCCGAGCGCTGCGACATCCCGGCCGAGACGATCCGCCGCCTCGCCCGCGAGCTGGCGGCCGCGCCGCGCGCCGCCGTGTACGGCCGACTGGGCACATCGACCACGGAATTCGGCGGGCTCACGAGCTGGCTGGTCGAGGCGGTCAACATCGTCACCGGCAACCTCGACGTGCCCGGCGGGGTGCTGTTCGGGCAGTCCCCGCACGCGACCCAGCCGATCACCGAGCCGTTCCGGATCGGCCGCTGGCACAGCCGGGTGCGCGGTGCGCCCGAGACCAACGGCGAGCTGCCGACCGCCGTCCTCGCCGAAGAGATCGAGACCCCCGGAACCGGCCAGATCCGTGCGATGGTCGTGATCGCGGGCAATCCCGTTCTCGCCGCGCCCAACGGCGACCGGCTCGATCGCGCGTTGGCGGGCCTGGACTTCCTGGTCAGCATCGACCAGTACCTCAACGAGACGTCCCGGCACGCGCACCTGGTGCTGCCGCCGCCGCCGCTGATGCAGACCCCGCACTACGACGTGGTGCTCGCTCGCCGCGCGATCCGCCGCTACGCCCGTTACTCCGTCGCCGCCGATCCGCTGCCGGAAGGCACGCCGAGCGAGGCCGAGATCCTCGCCAGGTTGGCGATGGTCGGCGCGGGACGGCCGGTGGGCGGTGACCACGAACAGCTCGACCAGATGCTCATCGGCCGGATGTTGGCAGGTGCCACCGCGCGGCCGGGTTCGCCCCTCAACGGCCGCGCGGTCCCGGAACTGGCCGCACAACTCCACGGTGACAACGCGTTCGAGCGCAGGCTCGACCTCATGCTGCGGCTCGGCCAGGAGGGCGATCTGTTCGGCTCCAGGCCGTCCGGGATGAACCTGCAAGTGTTGCGGGACAGCCCGAACGGCGTCGACTTCGGTCCGCTTGAGTCGCAACTTCCCGGCGTGCTCACCACGGCGTCCGGCAAGGTCGAACTGTGTCCTGAGCCGATGGTCCGCGATGTCGCCCGGCTCGTGGACAGGCTCGACGAGCCTGCCCGCGACGGGTTCGTACTCATCAGCAGGCGGCGCCTGAAGTCGGTGAACAGCTGGTCGCACAACGTGTCCTCGCTGTCCGGTGGTTCGAACGCCTTCGCGGTGGAGCTGAACACGCTCGACGCCACACGGCTCGGTCTCGCCAACGGCGACCTGGCCAGGATTCGCGGCAGACACGGCGAAGTCGTCGCCGCCGTCGAGCTGACAGACGCTCTGCTGCCCGGGGTCGTCAGCGTCCCCTACGGGTGGGGCCACGGACGGGCGGGCAGCCGGATGCGGCTCGCCGACGCCGACCCGGGCGCCAGCCTGAACAGCGTGACCGACGACCTGATGATCGATCCGCTGTCCGGGGTGGCGGTGTTCAACGCCGTCCCCGTGGACGTCGCGCCCGTGGAGGGAACCCCGTGAGAGTCTTCGCCGACCCGCAAGCACTGCTCGACGCGATTGGCGAACGCCTCGGCGAAAGCGGGTGGCACGAGGTCACGCAGCCGCACATCGGCCTGTTCGCCGACGCCACGGGCGATCATCAGTGGATTCACGTCGATCCGGAGCGCGCCCAGGCCGGGCCGTTCGGCGGTCCCATCGCACACGGCTTCCTGACGCTGTCGATGCTCGTGCCGATGCTCGGCGAGGTTGTCCTGGTCGAGGGGATCGCCGCCCAGGTCAACCAGGGCCTCGACAAGTTGCGGTTCACCACGCCGGTGCCGGTCGGCGGCAAGTTGCGACTGGTGGTCGATCTCAAGACCGGCAGGCGATTCGCCAGTCGGGGCTTCACCGAGGTCGTCTACGGCATCACCTGTGAACTCGACGGGGCCCGTCGGCCCGCGTACACGGCGGATTTTCGGGTTCTGCTGCACGACGCACAGTCGTGAAAACGGGAATGCTGCGCTGAATGGTTCATACCGCTGTGCTGAGCATTTCCGGGTAACCGGTTGTGGCATTGTGTGATCATCTCCTGTTCGGGTCATGGGTTCTTTTCCCGGACTGACCGTGAAGGTCTCCGGTTCACTTTCGTAGCCAGGGTCGGGTTCCCCGTCGGTGATGCGGATCAGGAGTGCCGCGCTCTGAAATGGACAGTCCCGTTGCGACACCCCACCGGCCGACCGGTCGATCTTCACGTGACCGCGATCCGAGCACTACGACCAAGTGGAGCATCGACAAAGCGACGTCTCTCCACTTATTGTTCACCATCGACGTATGGCTGGCATCGGCACTCGCGCCTGTTAAATGGTTAACCGCCAACACCGCGACGATGACGCAGTCGACAGAAACGTCACCATACAGACGCCACCGGCTCTGTTGTCCCGTCGCTGTTTTCACTTCGTGGAGCTCCGGAAGCGGCTGGTGGCCAAGGGGCACCGGTTCCGCGCTTTCAGTGACACGGAGGTGGTGTTGCGGGGCTATCTGGAATGGGCGTCGCGGAACGGCTGAACGGCATGTTCGCGTTCGCCGTGTGGGACGAGCGCGACCAACGGCTCGTGCTGATCCGCGACCGGCTGGGTGTCACACCGCTCTACTACCACCAGACTCCCGGCGGGGTGCTGTTCGGCTCGGAGCCCAAGGCGATCCTGGCGAACCCACTCGTGCGGCGGGTGGTGGACACCGACGGACTGCGGGGCTGTTCGGGCTCAAGCCGAGCGACGCCCGCCGCGGCGTCGACCGAGTGCTCGACCTCTACCAGCCGGAGTTGCGACTCGACTGACTGTTCGCCGGTGCCACCGGTGATCATCAATGGCGGAAAGCCGTGACCGGTGGTCGACCTCAAGACCGGCAGGCGCTTCGCCGAGGTCGTCTACAGCATCACCGGTGATACTCGACAGGGCTCGTCGGCCCGGGTATTCGGCAGTTTTCGGGGTTCTGTCGAACGACACACAGTCGTAATAAATGAAAACAGATCGTTGGTGAAAAATGGGAATGCTGAGCTGAATGGTTCATACCGCTGCTCTACGTGCTTCGAGTGAACTGACGGCATACTCGGACAGGCTAATGGCGTCACTCTAAAGGCAGTGGTGAGCGCTCAATTCCGGCAATAGCGTTTGCCGGGTCAGGTCGTACCCGTAGACCGTCCGACCTGCGCCGCCGGATTCGAACGACGTTCGGCGACATGGTGCCGCGCTGAATACGGCGGCCTGGAAGAATTGAGCCCAGATGTCTTTATCAGGTAGACGCAGACCCAGTCGGTGGTTACTCGGAGTGGCGGCACTCGCCCTTGTCGCCCAGCCGACGGTGACAGCCACCGCCGCCCCAGCCGCACCATTGGTGCCCACCAATGTGTGTGGACCGCTCGATGTCGCTTTGCTGATCGACGACACCGGCAGCATGGGGGGTGCGATCAACAACATCAAGGCGGGCATCAACACGATTGTCAACGACGTCGTCGCCCTGTCCGGTGGTGACTACAAGCTCGGCTTGATCACCTTCAAGGACAACGTGTCCGTCCACTCGGACCTCGCGGCGGGCACCGGACCGGCCGTCACCAACTACGTGACCAACACCCTCGCCGTCGGTGGTGGCGTCAACGAGCCGGAAGCCTCCGACGAAGCCGTCAACACCGCCGTCAACAACCTCCTCGCGGGTCCGCCCCGGCCGCAGACCGGGAACTTCGCAGGCGCATGGCGCTCTGAGGCGACCAAGGTCGTCGTCCTGATCACCGATGCCCGCCCCGGTGGTTTCGACGACGTGCACACCGCCGCGGATGTCACCAACGCCCACACCCGCGCCACCGAGGCGCTCAGTGACGGCATCAAGATCTCGGCGGTCCACGTTGGCAACAGTGCCGCTGTCACCCCGATCCTGCAGGACTACGCCACCACCACCGGCGGCGTCTACACCCACACCCCCGACGGCAGCGCCGCCGCGGCGGGTATCCAGCAGATCCTCGCCGACTGCGAGCGCACCGACGTGTTCACCCGCGATGTCGCGGGCGACACCGGCGCCGCCCCGCACGCTCTCAGCCCCATCTGGATGAGCCCGGACATCAAGGTGTGCAACACCTCCACCGAGTGCGCGGTCAGCGAGAACCCGATCGCCGGTGGCGACTCGTGGATCTTCGTGAAGCTGAACAACCCCGGCCCGGGTGGTACGGGAACCGGGGCGGGCACGCTCAAGGTCTACCGCACCTCGCTCGGCACCGCGGCCTCGTGGGACCCGGTGACCCTGGGCAACTGGACCTTCATCGGTGAGGACGCGGGTCTCGTCGTCCCGCCGGGCGTCACCACGGCGCGGATCAAGTGGACGAATGTGCCCGGCCCGGCCCACTTCTGTCTGCTGACCCGTTGGGTGTCCGCGTCGGACCCGATGACCACGCCGGAAGGTGCGAACACCTTCACCAACACGCGTAACAACAACAACATCGCGTGGCGGAACGTGAACTCGGTCGCCGTGGCTCCCGGCACCAGCCCCGAGACGCCCGAGGTGCGGCCGCTGACCATCCGCAACCCGCTCCCGACTCAGATCAAGACCGACCTCGCGTTCGTCAGCCCGAGGGAGCAGTTCCTGGCCGCGGGTGGACGGCTCGTGGTCGACCTCGGGCCCGAGCTGGCCAAGCGTTGGCGCGATGCCGGTCAGCTCGGTGTCGGCGTGCGGTTGATCAGCGAGACTCAGGTCCAGATCGCCGACCCGAGGACGGCCCGCATTCAGGGCCTCACGCTCAACCCCAAGGACGAGTTCACGCTGAAGCTTCTCTTCAGTGCGGCCACGACCGCCAAGCTGGGGGCCTTCCCGTTGCAGATCAACCAACTCAACGGCCGTGACGACCTTGGTGGCGCTCAGTTCGACATCACCATCGGCAGGCCGATCAAGTAACTCTCGCCTCGCGGTCGGGTCGCCTCCTGGTAGGGGGCGGCCCGACGGTGGTGTACTTTCTGGACAGGTGTCCATTAAGTCGAGGGAGTACGGGTCATGGATCTGCTCGCGGGAATTCTGGTCGGCGTCGTCGCGGTGATCCACGGCTACTTCCTGGTGCTGGAGATGTTCCTGTGGAAGACGCCGTTCGGCCGTAAGACGTTCGGCACGACACCGGAGTTCGCCGAGGCCAGTGCCGCGCTGGCGGCGAATCAGGGGCTGTACAACGGGTTCCTCGCCGCAGGCTTGGTGTGTGGCCTGATCGCCGCCGACCCGGTCGGGTTCGCCGCGCAGGTGTTCTTCCTGATCTGCGTGATCATCGCGGGCGCGTACGGCGCGGCGACGGTAAGCAAGCGCATCCTGTTGGTGCAGGCACTGCCCGCCGCCATCGCGCTCGTCCTGGTCCTCGCCACGCGGTGACCCCGGACCCGCGCGTCACCCGTACCCGAGCACGACTGCGGGCCGCACTGCTGGACTGCTGCGCCCAACGCCCGCTCGACCAACTCGGCGTGGCCGACGTGGTCCGCGCGGCAGGCATCGCCAGGGCCACGTTCTACCTGCACTACGACGATCTGCGCGCCTTGGCCATCGACGCCTGCGGCGAGCTGGTCCGAACGACCGTGGACGCTCTGCACGCGATGGATCGTCTACCGGACGCGGCGAATCCACCCACCGCCTTGACCGAGCTGTTCACCGCGGTCAGCGCGAACGCGGGCCTCTATCAAGCTTTGCTCGGGCCGTCCGGTGGCGGACCACTCGGTGAGCTGCTGCACGCCGAGCTGATGGCCCGCAGTCTGCTGGAACGCCGTCGCCGCCTGCCGGATGGTCACGCCCACGAAGCCGCGTCCAGCGCCGTCGCGTCCGCCTTCACCGGTCTGGTCGCCGATTGGGCCCACGACCGCATCCCGGGAAGCCCCGACACGGTGGCCGCCCAGGCATGGCGCGTGTTCTGGGCCATCCACGCCGCGTTCAGCCAGGGCAGGTCATCCGGGTGAAATCGGGGTGGCGGTCGAGCAGATCGGCGTACTTCTCCAGGGTTTCCTTACGCAAGTAGGTCATCGCGTACTTCTGCTCACCGCGCACCTGGAACGGCACCGCCGTGTAC
>JALZNB010000179.1 GCA_030857905.1 Actinomycetota bacterium | reverse complement strand
GCCATGGACGATGAGCGTTGGTGCGGTGATCTCGCCGAGCACTTCGTTGGGCCGAATCCAGAACACATCGTTTAAGAAGGCCCGGCCGTGCCGAACGGTCGGCGAGTGTTCGAGATAGCCGTCTTCTTGGAGACGGGCGGCAGCCTCGTCGTCGAGGTGCCCATCAACCCAATGCGGTTTCTGCTCGATGTAGCGGTCGAAATAGTTTAGCTGCGGGTTCAGCAGCACCAGGCGCGCAACGTCTGTGGGGCGTTTCGCTGCATAGTACGCCACAAGGCCACCACCAAAGCTCGCGCCAATCAAGTCAATGGTGGTTGCGCCTGTTTCTCGGCGGACCGATTCAATGGCGGCAGCAATATCGTTGAGGTGCATGGTGAGGGTGCGGTCTTCTTGTCGTCCGTCGCTTTCGCCATGGCCACGGAGGTCGAATCGAAGCGATGCAATTCCCGACTCCGCCAGACCAGCAGCCAGTCGCGTGAAAAAGCCGCCTTCCTCACGGGTGACGCCACCACCATGGACGAGCACGACGGCGTGGGTCGTAGGGGCATCGGACTCGACGAGGGTGCCGATGAGATGGAGGCCGTCGGGGGTACGGATGGTTGGGATGCTCTGATGCACTTAACCTCCTGAAATCCGCTAGTCAGAGGAAATGTACCGCAATGCTCACTGCTCGCTAAGAAGACGTTCATGAAGGCCGTCGGTGCGTACAATCCTGTCGTCGAGGTTTCGGAAATATGGGCCGAAGAAGTCGCTAGCGTCAGGGATTCCAGTGATCTGGCTGAGGCCGCCGCCAACTACCCTGATGATGAGCCCTGCAATCGCAAGTGGGACCTGGGGGCGAACTTCATACTCGTCGTGCCGACAGGCGAACTGAGACCCGTTATAAGTAAGGTGGTTCCTGTAGAGATCAGTCCAGTCGCCGTGAATCTCGGTTGAACCCATTCGGTACATTCCGTATGCGCTCTCGCCGAGAAGGCGTACTCGCGCTTCTGCGTTTGGGTAACCAATCTGCTTACGCCCTGGCAAGGAAGTTACATCCTCTACTCCACCTGCCTTTGCGGTTGAAGCGATAGAGCGCTTCATTCGCTCCTCGATATCCCAGGATTCTCCGCCACGCTCGGCAATATTGGACTGAATATTAAGTAGTAGCTCACGTTCGGCGACGAGGCTGTTCATCACGTATCTGTCGTAGCGATTGCCGTCACCTTCGTCTTGCAACAGGTATGTAATCGTGGCGATGGTCTCCAGCACTGAGCGCGAGAGGCCGAGCTGTTGGAATACTTCCTTGCTGGCGAGTTCTCGAACGGTGAGGCGTGCCAACTTTGACAGGCGGACGGTCAGCCCGCGCAAAATTGCTTGATTTCGATTCGTCGGGTCGGCAGGGTGCAGACAGGACACGGCAATTGTCCACTGACATGCTTCCTGAAGTAGGTAGAAACTGTCGCGCATGAACGGTGCTTCCGATTTGGCGCTTTCAAGCTCATGCCAAAGCGGTTCATGCGGCTCGGGCAAGCTGGCCCTGTCAAGTTTTATCCACTCGCTCATGGATACGAGTCTACGGCAGCTATAGGGGTGCGCGAACCGCTTTATGTGACATCGAACGTCGCAGTCGGGCGCGCCCCTGTGGTCAGAAACTCGACCAGCCCCTGTCGAACCGTCTGAATATCCACCTCAACATCGGCTGATACTTCGCTGAGGGTGCCGCCGGAGACGTACTCCACGTTCTCGGTGGGGTCGCCCTTGCCCTTCGTGGTGCCGCCATCCTCGGCGTGGTACTTGATGAACCCTTTTTCTTGGCCAAGGCCGACTTCCAGCACGGGAAGCGGTGTACCGGTGATGGACACCTCGATCATTGCAGGGCAGCGGTGGTCTTTGGTTTCGTCCAGCACGCGTTCGATAAGAGCATCGAGTTCTGCCACCGTGCGGATGATAATCGCAGGGTCGCTCTCGCTGTAGTCGTTCTGCGGTGTTTGGTCGTACCAAACTTCTAGCTCGACCACTTCTTGCCTCCTGTATAGCTCTTTCGGTAGTTCGGCCCATAAACGGTCAGGGTGTATCCTTCGGGCAACAGTATCGGCAGGAGCGCGTCACAACTGAATCGGCGTGGGCCGCAGGGGATGTTGTTGATGACGACTTCAGTGTGAGTAACACCCGCTTTGACGGCGCGCGTGGCAGCCTTCATTTCAACGTGTGTCACCGAGGCTGGTTCGGTGGTCGTCGGCATTCCCGCGGCTTGCAGCAGACGCCAGGCTTCGGCTGCGTCGTCGTCTCGACCACTCGCGATGTGGATTGCGCCGCCTGAGCTGTCGAACCACTTGCCGTGCGTCTTCTTGCCCTCGGGGTTGGGTGTCGGTACTCGTGGTGGCAGCGTCGCCCTGATGGTGTCGGCTTGGTCGCGGGTGAGTTTGGCGGGCGTGTTCGCCGAACTGGCATCGGTCCGCTTGGTCGCCAGACTTCTCGGCGGGTTCGGTGGTGCTGCCGTTCCACCGTCCGCGATGCTCGTCAGGTACCGCCCCCTCGGCCTGACCGAGTGCCAAGCGTGAGGCGTGCCGCTTTACCGTGGGGTCAGGAGGCGGGCGCGTGGGGCCGTGCCCGTGGTTGGGCCCTCCGGGTCCTGGATTGCCCGGATGAGGATTTCGGTTTAGACCGTGTCCAACGTGGTGACTCGTCGTTGTGGTGATCATGGAACGTGGTCGGTGGTCGTGGATCGTGCCGGAGGGGTTGTGGGAGGTGGCGCAGCCTTTGTTACCGTCGTCGGGGGTGCGTCCGCAGGGTGGTGGAACACAGAACATCGCTGATGAGGACGTGTTCGCCGCGATCGTCTACGTGCTGGTGTCCGGGTGTGCGTGGCGGGCGCTGCCGCCCTGCTTTGGGGCCGCGAGATCGACGGTGCACCGCCGGTTCACCCTCTGGGCCCGGGCCGGAGTGTTCGCCCGCCTGCACCGAGAAATCCTCGAGAGAATGCGTGTATCGGGTCTACTCGACGTGTCCCGGGTACTGCTGGACTCTGCCCACATCAGGGCCAAAAAAGGGGGGCGAACACAGGTCCGAGCCCCGTGGACCGGGGCAAACCCGGTACCAGGATGCACATTCTGTTCGACCGCACGGGAATGCCTCTCGTCACCGCTGTCTCACGTGGCAACACCGCAGACGCCGACGGCCTGAAACCGATGCTCACCGCCCTGCTGTCGCGGCACGATCCCGACCGCGGACGGTACTGGAAACCCCGCAAAATCCACGCCGACAAGGCCTACGACACCACCGAACTGCGGAACTGGCTCCGCCGCCGCCGCATCCTGGCACGCATCGCCCGCCGCGGCATCGAGTCATCACAACGCCTGGGCCGCCGCCGCTGGGTCATCGAACGCACCATGGCCTGGCTCACCGGCTACCGCCGCCTCACACCCCGCTACGAACGCAACCCCCGCAACCACCTGGCCTTCCTCGACCTCGCCGCAGCGATGCTCTGCTGGAAACGACTCCTCAAAAACTCATGATCACCACAACGACGAGTCACCACGTTGGACACGGTCTTAGTCGCAGGCGGTTCCGTCGCCGTCGCGGTCCAAGTCGTAGATGTCGGAGCCGATTACGCGGATGGGGCCTGGGGTGTAGGCGGGGCCGTTGCCCTTGCCGCCCGCACAGTCGACGTCGGAGGCGATGGGTACGCAGCCGCTGTAGTTGGGGTCGCAGTTGCTGGCTGGGGG
>JALZNB010000168.1 GCA_030857905.1 Actinomycetota bacterium | reverse complement strand
AGCCGAACGAGTTCGACAACGCCGGTCCCGGCATGATGGTCCTTGGGCTGCCATGCACCACATCGATCTCCAGTCCTGGCTCCAACCGTTCGTGGTTGGCGGTGGGCGGCACCACCCCGTCCAGGTTCGACAGGACAGCGGCGATGGCCTCCACGGCACCTGCCGCGCCGATCAGGTGGCCGATCACGCTCTTGGTCGATGTGACCGGTGGCCACCCGGAACCGAACACCTGGGCCAGCGCGTTCGCCTCCGCGCGGTCGTTCTGCTGGGTGGAGGTCCCGTGCGCGTTCACGTGCGCGATGTCGCCGGGGCCAAGACCCGCGTCGGCGATCGCCTCCCGCATCGCGGCCATCGCCGCGGAACCGTCCGGCAGCGGCATGGCGAGGTGGTGCGCGTCGGACGTGCTGCCGTAGCCCGCGGCCAGCCCGTAGACCCGGGCGCCCCGTGCGCGCGCGTCCTCCAGCCGCTCCAGGACGACGAACCCCGCGCCCTCGCCCATGACGAACCCGTCCCGGTCGACGTCGAACGGCCTGCTGGCCAGCTCCGGCGCCTCGTTGCGGGAGGAGATCGCGTTGAGGTTGCTGAACGCGGCCAGGGTGACCGGGCTGAGCGTCGACTCGGCGCCGCCCGCGATCACCACGTCCGCGCGGCGGTCGCGCAACATCAGCATCGCGTGCCCGATGGCGTCCGCCCCGCTCGCGCAGGTGGTGGCGATGGTGAGCGCGGGTCCGTGCCAGCCCAGTCGCATCGCCAGCAGCGCCGCGGCCGCGTTGGGCATGCTTACCAGCGGCAGCAGCGGGTTCACCCGGTGCGGCCCGTACATGAAATAGTTGCCGACCTCGGTGTCGGTGGTCTGCCTGCCGCCGACGGCGTTGCCGACGACGATCGCCGTGCGGTACGGGTCGGGGGTCGGCGAGCCCGCGTCGAGGTAGGCGCTCAGCGCGGCGGTGACGCCGAACCGCGCGAAGGGGTCCATCCGCCGGGACTCCTTCGGCGTGAGCAGCGCGACGTCCTCCAGACCGCGGACCGCGCAGCCGAACCGGACGGCGTGGTCGCTGATGTCCTCGTCGGTTTTGAGTGGTGCCGCCATGGATTTCCCGGCCAGCAGCGTCGTCCAGAAGTCGTCCACAGTGGACCCGGCCGGGGTGACAACACCGAGCCCGGTGATCGCGATCGATGGCCTCGAAGCCAGCGCCATTACGTCACTCCTCGATCAGGTGGCACTGCCGCGCCGCGGTGAGGAAAGCGTCGATCGCGAAGTCGATGTCGGTCCGCGTGTGTCCGGCTGTGATCGCGATCCGCAGCCGGGCCAGACCGGGCGGCACGGCCGGGGTCATCACCGGCAGGCCGATCACGCCCGCCTTGCGGCAGGCGGTCGCGTAGTCCCACGCGATCTCGTCCGCGCCGACGATCAGCGGCACCACCGGGGAGTCGCTGTCGCCGATGTTCATGCCCGCCTTGGCCATGATCTCCCGGAACCGGGCCGCCTCCCGCTGCGCGTAGACGACCCGCTCGGGTTCGCGGTCCAGAACCCGCAGCGCCTCCAGCGCCGCACCCACCTGTGCCGGGGCGAGCGCGGCGGAGAACAGGAAGGGCCGGGCGAAGCGCTTGAGGTACTGCAAGAAGTCCGCCGAGCCGACGACCCAGCCACCGTTGGACGGGATCGCCTTGGACAGCGTGCCGACCTTGATGTCGGCCTTGACCGCACCGCCGAAGTGTTCCTCGATGCCGCGTCCGGTCGCGCCGATGGCACCGAGCGCGTGCGCCTCGTCCACCATGAGCAGCGCGCCGTGCCTGTCGCACACCTCGCGCAGCTCCGGCAGCGGGGCGATGTCCCCGTCCATCGAGTAGACGCTGTCGACCACGACCAACCGGGTGCCGGACGGGTTCGCCGCCGCCAGCCTGCGGTCGAGGTGGTTGGGGTCGTTGTGCCGGAAACGGGTGATGGTGGCGCCGCTGAGCTGGGCGCCGTCCACGATGCTCGCGTGGTCGAGCTTGTCGAGCAGGACGGTGTCGCCCGAACCGCACAGGGCGCCGATCGTGCCGACGTTGGCGGCGTAGCCGGAGCTGAACACCAGCGCGCTCTCTCGCCCGGCGAACCGGGCCACCTCGGCCTCTAGCTCCTCGTGCAGCGGGACGGTGCCCGCCAGCGCGCGCACCCCCGGTGTCCCCGTGCCGTACTCGTCGAGCGCGGCCTTCGCCGCGGCCACAACGCGTTCGTCACCGTTGAGGCCCGCGTAGCCGTAGCCGGACATCATGAGCAGACGCTCGCCGTCGACCCACACGTGGGAGCTGTCACGTTCCGGCCGGTAGGCCACGAAGTTGTTGCGGCGACTGGGTTCCCACTCAAGTTCATCGATTCGCCGGTTGATCGCCACAACCTTCGGCTGGAGGTGTTGCCAGGCAGCTGAAGCGTTCACATGTGTCTCCTCACCCACGTACCACGGTCACGGCACTGGCGATTTTCTACGGGGAAAGGCGCAAGCGAGGCGCAACATCATCAGGCGTGCGACGCCGTCGACTCTCGGCGTGAGCTGCTCTAGCCGGACGCAACCGGTGCGCGAACGGGCCGCCCTACGGTTCAGTGATGCTGCCTGACTTGTCCGACGCTCCACCAGCCTGCGTGCTGATCCGGCTCGCGGGTCCCGTGGCGATCGAGGACGGCTCCGCCGAGCCTCGCTACCTGTCGAGCGCGCAGGCTCAGGTCGCCTTCGCCAGGATGGCGTTGGAACGGGCGGGCGGAACCGGGCGCGAGCAGCTCGCCGACACGGTCTGGCCGGACGGGCTGCCCGACACGTGGGCCTCGGCGCTGCGCAGCGTGGTGAGTCGGGTCCGGTCGTTCGTCGCGGGGACGACGCGGGAGGACGGTGCCCCGGCCGACGAGCGCGGCGACCAACCGTACGTGGTGGCCAGGGGAGGGCGGTACCTGCTGCGATTGCCGCCCGGCGCCGTGATCGACCTCGAATGCGCCGAGCGGGAGGTCGTCGAGGCGGCGTCCGCGCACTCGGCCGGGGCGTTCGGCGAGGCGCTGCGGTTGGCCGAGTCGGCGGTTACCTGTCTGCGGCGGCCGCTGTTGCCCAACCACGACAGCGATTGGGTCACCGAGGTGCGGGCGCGGCTGGCCGAGTTGCTGGTG
>JALZNB010000162.1 GCA_030857905.1 Actinomycetota bacterium | reverse complement strand
CCTCGAGCTTGCGCGCGGCGAGCCGCCGCCGCGCGAGCTGCGGTTCGACCGCCCGGATGGCGGCGGAATCATCGGCCGAACCGAGGAGGAATCCCTGAGTCCGCAGCTCGGAGACGATCTCGCGGATTTTCGCCACGTCCCATCCGAGCTCGACGACGAGTTCGGATAAGCGCCAGCGAGACCTACTCAGCATGACCCGGTAGACGGATTCGGCTGCGTCGTCCAATCCCAACTCGGATGTCTTGATCATCGAAGACCCTCAATCGTCCCGGCCCGGACAGCTCTGTTCGTTCACGCTGATCAGGATTAGCGCAACAGCGCATGGTGTGCCCGATACGTCGAAGCGCTAATTGCACTTACCGGAAAGTAACCCATTCCCTCATGGTGAACAACCGGACACCGTCCGCTACGACCCCCTGTCTCCGGCCCCCTAGTCCTGTACAGGGGCCACCGTTGCCCCACGCGACTCGAACTCGCCCGCCACAACGAACTCCTCCGGTCCGAACCAAAGCTCCCCCAACACACACCCGCCAGACGAAAGCAGTGGGCGCCGACCACACCTCCGACGACCGAGGCCTTCGATTGTTCAGGATTCGCCGCCCCACCGTCCGTATCGGATTATCAATCAGACACCGCGCCGGTGGGCATTCGCTTTATCGAACAACCGTCGACGTGAAGGGCCGTCGTCCAATCGTCATGTCGCCGATTCGGGGTGCGACTCGTCCGTATGGCGGATCGACAGGTGCCGCCCGAGGCGATTACGGCAGCTCGGACACCGGCCGTCAAGACCGCGGGTGAACGGAATATGGTGAACAACGCCACAAGTGTTTACGAGTGCTTTACCAAATCGAACGAACTCCGATAGCCGCGGAGGTAAACCCCTGATCAACGCGATTCCCATCCTTTGGTACACCCGCCGGAGGCGCCAACGCCCCCTGGGTGTGGTCCGACAGGCGTCGCACGCACAGGCAGTCCTGACCGCCCTTGTCGGCGCGACACCTGCCGGGACACAGCACCATCAGCACTCAGGAAGCGTCGTTAAGGCCATCTCCAGTCAGCACGCCGGTGCTGCGGACAAGACTTCAACCTCCGCTGGAGCCGCACAACAACCACCGGGCCGCGCCTCGGCAGGCGCGTCGAACACCCCGGACCCACCGCACACACCGGTTTCCGGCAGCACCAACTCCACCCGCTCGGCCGACTCACGGTCCCCGGCCAGCGCGGCGGCGATGGAGCGGACTAGCTCGTAGCCGGTCATCGCCAGGAAGGTCGGTGCCCGGCCGTAACTCTTCATCCCGGCCAGGAAGACGTTCGGCTCGGGGTGCGCCAGTTCCCTGACACCGTGCGGATAGACCGTGCCGCAGGAGTGCGCGTTCGGGTCGATCAACGACGCCAACGCCACCGGCGCCTGCAACGTCGCGTCCAGCGCGAGTCGGACCTCCGACAACCACGACAAGTCCGGGCGGAAGCCCGCCAACACCACGACCGCGTCCACCGACTCCAGTCGCTGCCCCTCGGACGACACCAGCACCAGACGACCCTCTCCGTCGCGCTCGATCCCTTCGGTGCGGAACCCGGTGGCCACCTGGATGTGTCCGGCCTCGACCGCGGCCTTCGCCCGAATCCCGAGCGCGCCTCGGGCGGGGAGCTGGTCGGCCTCGCCACCGCCGAACACCGCGCCGACCGCGCCGCGGCGCAGCAGCCAGGTGACCCGAGTCCGGGAGTGCCGCTCGGCCAGCCCGGCGAAGGCCACCAGCGCGGTCAACGCCGAGTGCCCACTACCGGCCACGACAACGTGCTTGCCCGCGTACTGGTCGGCGATCGTGGAGTCGGTGAGGTTCGGGACCTGGTAGGCGATGCGGTCGGAGGCCGTGGTCTCACCGATCGCGGGCAGCCCCTCGCCGCCCAGGGGGTTGGGCGTGGTCCATGTGCCGGAAGCGTCGATCACAGCCTGCGCGGTGATCCGTTCCTCCCGGCCGTCGGCGGTGCGCACGTGCACGGTCAACGGCTCGGTGTCGCGCCCGGCGTCCACCACACGGTCACGCCCCCGCCGGGCCACACCCACGACCTCGGCACCCAACCGGACCCGTTCGCCCAGCGCCTCGGCCAGCGGGGCCAGGTACGACTCGGCCC
>JALZNB010000605.1 GCA_030857905.1 Actinomycetota bacterium | reverse complement strand
CGCCCAGGCCGCCCGACTTCAACACCGCCGCGGGCTCATCCGACCACAGGAGCAGCAGGATCTCCATGTGCCGCAGCACTTCCATGGACTCGCCCGCCGCGGTGGCGTCCACAGTGGCCGTTCGCCGCGCGCTGGTGCGCAACGCCGGTTCGGTCAGCGGCGGTACGCCGCTGTCGCCGCGCAGGGCGAGGTTGACCTGGCGTGGCAACTCGACGGTCTCGGGATCGCGGACCATGAGCAAACCGCGGGCGAGGAGTCGTTGCACCGGTGTCACGGCGTCGTGGAGCGGCACGACCCGCGCCGCGTCCTTGGTGCGCCCGAGCGGGCTGCCCTGGGCGAGGGTGTTCAGCAGTTTGCGTTCGTCGTCGCCGATCTCGGCGAGCAGCGGGCGCAGATCGACGCCCACGAGCGCTTCCGACAACCGCCCGAGGTTCGACGGCGACAGCCCGCCCGCCTCGCGGGCGGCCGGGACGAGGGCGAGCGCGTCATCATCGCCCCAGGCCAAAGCCAGCAGGCGCAAGGTGTCCACGGCCGCGCGGACGTGCTTCGGGTCGACGTCGCTGTCCACATCGGCCAGCGCGACCGGTCTCCGGTCGGCACCGGCGTCGAGCAGCGCGTCGAGCACGATGAGCGTGCGGGTGTCCAGTCCCTCCGTCGCCCGCGCCACCGACGCGCGGGTGCCCGCTCTCGTGGCCAACACCGCCGTGTCGGACGGTCGAGGGGTCGCCAGGTCGGGTCGAGCGCGCAGCACGGCGGCCAGCGTCTCGTCGTCCTGCGCGCGGAGCCAGTCGTTGAGCGTGGGGCCGGACACCCTGACCACGGTATACGCCACACGGGTCCGGTAACCTGCGCACTCGGGAAAGACGGTGTCGATCCCAGCATTCGTCGATCAAGGAGGAGCCGTGGCGAAGGCCGCCAACCACGAGCGTGTCGACCCCACCTGGGCCGGTGACGACGACAACGGAGTCCACCCGGTCAGCGAGCTGACCGCGGACCGCCAGGGTGCGCTGTCCCCGTTCGGCGACATCACCTTCCCGGTCGCCGAAGTGCCCTACGAGCACCCGGTAACCGAGATCAACAAGTAGGGCTAGGCTCTCTCTCCATCCCATCACGACACTTCTCGGAGAGTGCGCATGCCCGTCCCCGGTCCCGGCTATTCGATCACTGTCCGGGTCGAGGCGCCGCCGTCGGCGAGCGCCGCCGGGGACCTGACGAGCGCGGTCGGCCGGGTCGGCGGTGTGATCACCGCCTTCGACGTGGTCGACTCGCACACCGACAGCGTTGTCGTCGACATCACGTGCAACGCCGTGTCGGCCAATCACGCGCGGGACATCACCGAGGCGCTCGAAGCGCTGCCGGGCGTCATGGTCCGCAAGGTTTCCGACCGCACCTTCCTGATGCACCTCGGCGGCAAGATCGAGGTCAACGCCAAGGTCGCGCTGCGCAACCGGGACGACCTCTCCCGCGCCTACACCCCCGGCGTCGCCCGCATCTGCCAGGCGATCGCCGAGAACCCCGACGACGCCAGGCGCCTGACCATCAAGCGCAACACCGTCGCCGTGGTCACCGACGGCTCGGCCGTGCTCGGCCTCGGCAACCTCGGGCCCGCAGCCGCGCTGCCGGTGATGGAGGGCAAGGCGGCGCTGTTCAAGAAGTTCGCGGGCGTCGACGCGTGGCCGGTGTGCCTGGACACCCAGGACACCGAGGAGATCATCCGCACGGTGCAGTTGATCGCCCCGGTCTACGGCGGCATCAACCTGGAGGACATCGCCGCGCCCCGCTGCTTCGAGATCGAGGCCCGGCTGCGCGAGATGCTCGACATCCCGGTCTTCCACGACGACCAACACGGCACGGCGATCTGCGTGGTCGCCGCCCTGCGCAACGCGCTGCGGGTGGTCGGCAAGAAACTGTCCGACTGCAAGATCGTGGTCTGCGGGGTCGGCGCCGCCGGGTCGGCGATCATCCGGCTGCTGCTGCACCGCGACCCGGGCGACGTGATCGCCGTCGACGTCGACGGCATCGTCCACTCGGCCAGGGGCGACAGCGATGGCAACCTGCGCTGGGTCGCCGCGCACACCAACAAGGATCAGATCACGGGCCGCCTGCACGACGCGTTGGTCGGTGCGGACGTGTTCATCGGCGTGTCCGCGCCCAACCTGTTCGGCGCCGACCAGGTGGCCACCATGGCGGCCGACCCGGTCGTGTTCGCCCTGGCCAACCCGGACCCGGAGATCGACCCGCTCGAAGCGCAGAAGCACGCGGCCGTGGTCGCCACCGGGCGGTCGGACTATCCGAACCAGATCAACAACGTGCTCGCCTTCCCCGGCGTCTTTCGCGGCCTGCTCGACGCCCAGGCCCGAGGCATCACCGACACGATGCTGCTGGCCGCGGCCGACGCCATCGCCGACGTGGTCGACGGCGACCGGCTCAACGCCTCGTTCATCGTGCCGAGCGTCTTCGACGCCGCCGTCGCCCCCGCGGTCGCCGACGCGGTCCGCAAGGCCGCGGGCACGTCGCACTCGGCGTCCGGGACCACCGCCACCAGGCCGTAGCATCGCGTTGTGGGCGAATTGAGCCATGTCGACGCCGGTGGAGCCGCCCGGATGGTCGACGTGTCCGACAAGGCGGTCACCGCCCGAACAGCGGTGGCCACCGGCATCGTGCGGACGACCGCCGAGGTGATCGGACTCCTGCGCCGCGACGGCCTGCCGAAAGGCGACGCGCTGGCCACGGCCAGGATCGCCGGGATCATGGGCGCCAAGCGCACACCGGATCTGATCCCGCTGTGTCACCCGATCGCGTTGTCCGGGGTCCGGGTGGAGCTTGTTCTCGACGAGTCGTCGGTGTCGATCACCGCGACTGTGCGCACCACAGACCGGACGGGCGTGGAGATGGAAGCACTGACGGCTGTCGCGGTGTGTGGACTCACGCTGCACGACATGATCAAGGCGGTCGACCCGGGCGCGGTGTTGGACGCGGTCAGGGTGGAAAGCAAGGACGGCGGCAAGACCGGGGCGTGGACCCGATGACCGCGCGGGTGGGACGGGTCATCACGGCGTCCACGCGGGCGGCGGCCGGGGTGTACGCCGACAAGACCGGGCCGCTCATCGTGGCCTGGCTGCTGGCGCGCGGGTATTCGGTCGAACCGCCGGTCGTCGTGGCCGACGGCCCACCGGTCGAGGCCGCGCTGCGGGCGGCGGTGTCGGCCGGGGTGGATGTAGTGATCACCACCGGCGGCACCGGCATCACCCCGACGGACCGGACACCGGAAGCGACCCGTGCCGTGCTGGACTACGAGATCCCCGGCTTGGCGGACGCCATCCGAGATGCCGGACTGCCCGCCGTGCCGACCGCGGTGCTGTCGCGCGGTCTGGCCGGGGTGTCCGGGCAGACCATCGTGGTGAACCTGCCGGGGTCCTCCGGCGGAGTGCGGGATGGACTGTCGGTACTAAAACCGGTCCTCGACCACGCCATGAACCAGGTACGTGGGGGAGCGGGCGCGGTCACGCACCCGGGCGCTGAACCCAGCGGCCCTGCGGCAGTGGAGTCCCCGCAGGTTGATGACGGGCGGGTTGGTGACGGGCGGGTGGTGCTGGCGGCGATCAGCGACTCGCCGATCACCGTCGACGAACACGCCGACCTGGTCGCCGACGCGGCGGCGGGCGCCGTGGTGACCTTCGCCGGAGTCGTGCGCGACCACGACCACGGGCGCTCGGTGACGTCACTGAACTACGAGGGCCATCCCAGCGCCGCTGACGTCATCGCCGAGGTGGCGGCTGCTGTCGCCGCCCGCCATGCCGGGGTGCGGACGCTGGCGGTCAGCCACCGGATCGGCCCGCTCGCGATCGGGGATGTCGCCCTGGCCTGCGCGGTCTCGTCGGAACACCGCCGAGAGGCCTTCGTGGCCTGCGCGGAGTTGGTGGACGAGGTGAAGGCCCGGCTGCCGATCTGGAAACACCAACTCTTCACCGACGGCACCGACGAGTGGGTCAACTGCCCGTAGGCGTGCCGCGGAGAAACAGGTATCCGGTACCGGTGGTCTGTGTGAAGAGCACGCCCAGTCCCGTCCTGCGGGAGGGCGCGGCCAGTCTCCAGCACGGCAACGGCACGACCAGTCATGTCTTGCGGGAGTGCCAGGCCAGTTCTGCCAGGGGCACGGTCGGTCCTACTAGCGGGCCAGGCCAGTCCGGGTCCCACCGCACGGGGCACGCCCAGTCCCGCGGGTGGCCCGCTCACAACGGCCAAATGACCTCCAGCCACGTGCCAGGCCGTCTTCACAGCCCGCCTAGCGCCACCCGAACATGCGTCCGTCCCGGTCGCCGAGCCCCGCCGTCCCGCATCGCGGAAAGGCCGGACCC
>JALZNB010000159.1 GCA_030857905.1 Actinomycetota bacterium | reverse complement strand
GTCCTGCGGTGTGCGCGATGCGAGCCGAATCAGCGCAGCGGTCGGGTCCGGTCGATGCCCTCGATGTCCTCGCGGCGGACGATCTGGGTGACCGGGCCCTTCTCCGGCTGTCCTTCTCGGTCGAGCCAGGCACCCATTTCACGCATCACCGCGTTCAACGTCGGCCGCCGACTCGGATCGGGGTCCAGCGAGGAGAGCAGCAGTCGCCGATGCGCGCTCTTCGTCGGGATGTGCGACAGCGGATCGCCCTTCGCCGCTGCCATCAGCGCGGCCATCGCGTTCTCGCGGCTACCGCGCGGCGGCCGTCCGGTCAGCGCGAAACTCACCGTCGCCGCCAGTTGCCACGCGTCCGACGCCGGGGTGGCGTTGGCGCCCGCCGCCGTCTCGGAGGCGAGGAAGTCGGGGGTGCCGACCATCATTCCGGTCGCGGTGAGCGTGGAATCGCCCTTCGACCTGGCGATCCCGAAGTCGATCAGGTGTGTGTTGCCGTTCGGGTCGATGATGATGTTCGACGGCTTCACGTCGCGGTGCAGCACACCCTTGGCGTGCGCGGCGGACAGCGCCCCGGCCATCGTGAGCCAGAGTCGCGCGGCGGCCACGTCGTTCAACGGCCCACCGGTGGTGACCCGGTCGGCGAGCGGCTGCCCCTCGATGTACTCCATGACCAGCCCGAGGCCATCGGGCTCGGAGACGATGTCGTAGACGCGCACACAGTTCGGGTGGTGCACCGCGGCCAGCGCCCTGGCCTCACGCAGCATCCGCTCCTCGGTCTCGGCGTCGGGCGCGTGCGCCATCTTCACCGCGACCGTGCGATCGAGTTGCGTGTCCACGGCCAGCCACACCGTGCCGAAGCCACCTTGCCCCAGCGCACGCACCCGGCGGAAACGACTCCCGGACGGCTTGATCTGCGCGGTCGGCGGGTTGACCCCTCGCGGGGTGAACGGGAGCGGGCCGGGATCGGCGGCGAGCTTGGCCAGCGCCGCGCGGTCTGGTTCGGGCTCGCGCAGTGACGGCGGCACGTATGGCGGGGGCTTGTGCGTGGTCTGCGACGGCGGCGGCCGGTAGGGCTGGATCGGCGGCTTGGGCGGCGAGTACGGCATCGATTGCGAAGGCGCCGGAGGGGGCGGCGGCGGTGGCGGGCTCGACTCCGGCTTCTGGTAGCCCCGCTCGATCGTCGACCAACTCGGCGGGCCGACCACCAGGAGCGGGATGAGCCCCAGCACGGTGATCGGCAGGAACCCCACCCACAGTTGCGACGCGGTGTTGGCCTCGACCGGCAGGCTGCCCACGATCATCAGCGCGAACGGAATCCACACCAGACGACCCGGCCACATCGGACCCCGCCGCATCGCCGAACGCGCCTGCAGGAGCACGAACAGCAGGCACACCAGCGGCAGCACGATCAGCATCAGCCAGCGCAGCAACACCATCCCGACGGACTCGTAGGGGTGGAACAGCACCTCGTAGGCAGTTGGCCTGCCGCCGAGGTAGTCGCCCTGAACACCAACCCAGCAGTGCTCGTCGCGCAGTGTCTCCGAGCCGGCCAGTGTGACCAGGCCGTCGTCGGCGAAGATGCTGCGGTAGACCCCACTGATGCCGTTGAACAGCAGCCACGGCATGAGGAACGCGGTGACGAAGCCGATCGTGGCGAACACCGAGATCGTCACCACGTCGTAGGTGTTGCCGGTGACCTTGCGCACCAATGCGATCGCCAGCGTGCCCAGAATCGGGAGTAGCGCGATCAACGCCCCGGCCGCGCTCGTCGCCCACACCCAGTCGCCGGGACAGAATCCCGGTCCGAAGATGCGGTGCGCGAACGACAGCAGCGATGCCGCGAGATCCAGCACTGCGGTTCCAGCCCCTCTCGTGTCGGGTTCGGTCGTCCATGAGACCGAGCGCGGGTGCGCCGGGGTTCCAGACTATGCCGAGATGTGACCGAGCCTGATTCCCCATCCACAAGACGCGGCAGCGTGCCGTCAGGTTGTCCACAGGTGCTGCGGGACCGCCGCTGAACCGCTCGTTCAGTGGCAAGGTAGCGGTCAACCGTGACGAACGGATCGGAGGCCGACCATGGGCGCCTACGTCGAGTCCTACGAACGTAGCCTGAACGACCCGGAGGGGTTCTGGCTGGACGCCGCCCGTGCGGTCGATTGGACGAAACCGCCGACGCGCGCGCTCGATTCGTCGTCGGCGCCGCTCTACCGATGGTTTCCCGACGGCGAGTTGAACACCTGCCACAACGCCCTCGATCGGCACGTAGCCGCAGGGCGCGGTGACCGGACCGCGCTCATCTACGACTCGCCGATCACGCAGACCCAGGCGACATTGAGCTACTCGGAGTTAACCGAGCTGGTCGCACGGTTCGCCGGGGTGCTTGTCGGGCTCGGAGTCGGCAAGGGTGATCGGGTGATCATCTACATGCCCATGGTTCCCCAGGCGGTGGTGGCCATGCTGGCCTGCGCGCGGCTGGGCGCCGTGCACTCGGTGGTCTTCGGCGGGTTCGCCCCGAGGGAGTTGGCGTCGCGGATCGACGACGCGCGGCCGACAGTGATCGTCGCCGCGTCCTGCGGCATCGAGCCGACGCGGATTGTCGAATATCGGCCAATCATCACCGAGGCGCTCGCCATCGCCGAACATCAGCCGTCGCGGGTCGTGATGCTGCAACGGGAACAAACCAGGTCGACGGTTGACGGCGACCTCGACTGGGACGACGCCATGGCAGGCGCCGAGCCCGCGGCGTGTGTGCCGGTGGCGGCGACAGACCCGCTCTACGTGCTCTACACCTCCGGCACCACCGGCAAACCGAAGGGCGTCGTCCGCGACAACGGCGGCCACGCGGTCGCGTTGGCCTGGTCGATGCCCAACATCTACGACATCCATCCGGGCGACGTGTTCTGGACCGCGTCCGACGTCGGCTGGGTGGTCGGCCACTCGTACATCGTCTACGCGCCGCTGCTCGCCGGGGCGACCTCGGTGCTGTACGAGGGGAAACCGGTCGGCACCCCGGATGCGGGCGCGTTCTGGCGAGTCATCGCCGATCACAAGGTGAAGGCCCTGTTCACCGCGCCGACCGCGTTCCGGGCGATCAAACGCGTCGACCCGAACGCCATCGAGCCCACCAAATATGATCTCAGTGGTTTCGAGTGCCTTTTCCTGGCCGGGGAACGCCTCGACCCGGAGACCTACCACTGGGCGAGCGCGACCCTGGGTGTCCCGGTGATCGATCACTGGTGGCAGACCGAGACCGGTTGGCCCAGCTGCGCCAACCTGCGTGGCCTCGACCCGATGCCGGTGAAACCGGGCTCCCCCACGGTGCCGGTCCCTGGTTACGCGGTTCGCGTACTCGATCAGGCGGGTGCGCCGGAACCGGTGGGCAGCCACGGTGCCATCGCCATCCGCCTGCCTCTGCCACCCGGCACTCTCACGACCCTGTGGGGTGACGACGAGCGCTACATCGACTCGTACCTGTCCCGCTACGAAGGCCACTACCTCACCGGTGACAGCGGTTTCCTCGACGAGGAGGGGTACCTCTACGTCATGGGCCGCACCGATGACGTGATCAACGTGGCGGGCCACCGGTTGTCCACCGGATCGATGGAGGCGGTGCTCGCGGCACACCCCGCGGTGGCCGAGTGCGCGGTGATCGGGGTCAGAGACGCGCTGAAGGGCCAGTTGCCGCGTGGTCTCGTCGTGCTGAAATCGGGGGTCGACATCGAGGAATCGGTGCTGCGCGAAGAGTTGATCGCCGCCGTGCGCGACGAGATCGGCCCGGTGGCCGCGTTCCGCGACGTGTCCGTCGTCGACGGCTTACCCAAGACTCGCTCTGGAAAGATCTTGCGCAAGACGATGCGCGCCATAGCCGACGGCCGCGACGAACCCGCTCCGTCCACCATCGAGGACCCGGCCGTCCTTGACGCTCTCCGTCCGATTCTGCGCGGCCCCTGATGCGGCGGACCCCGGTCGACTCGACCAGCATCGCGTCCATCGGCTACGACTCCACCACCCGAACGCTGGAAGCCGCCTTCCACAACGACCACGTCTACCAGTACCTCGACGTTCCCAAGCGCGTGTATTGGGAACTCATGTCCGCCGCCAGTATCGGCCGCTTCTTCAACGCCCACATCCGCGACGAGTTCGAAGCCCGCCAGGTGACCTAGCGGCGTGGCCAGAGCGCGCGAAAGCCCGCCGGAACGAGACGTCCCGGCGGGCCTTCGGCTGGGTCTCTACTTGGCTTGCTCTTCGGCGACCTTCGCCCGAACCTCATCCATGTCGACGGCCTTGACCTGGGTGATCAGGTCCTCCAGCGCGCCGGGGGGCAACGCGCCAGGCTGCGCGTAGAGCACGACGCCGTCGCGGACCGCCATCACGGTGGGAATGGACGAGATGCCGAACGCCTGGGCGAGCTGCTGCTGCGCCTCGGTGTCGACCTTGGCGAACACGACGTCGGAGTGCTTCTCCGACGACTGCTGGTAGGTGGGGGCGAACTGCTTGCACGGCCCACACCAATCTGCCCAGAAGTCGACGAGAACGGTGCCGCCACCGCCGACTACCTCGTCAAAGTTCTCGGTGGTCAGTTCGACCGTCGCCACAGGGCCTCCTCGAATCGGGCGGGTACTGCCGCAAGGTTGAACGCCTCGCGCGTCCCGAAAATTCCGGATCAGGCGTCCCATCCCAGACGGGTCCGCATCGCCCGCCGCGCGGCGGCGTACGCGGCGTCGGAGCCGGTGAGCACCGCGGCGTTGTTCGCGGCCCTGACCAGGGCATCCAATTCGAAGGCGAGTTGTTCGAGGTCGGTGTTGTGCGGGAGGTGGCCGTGGTCGATTGCCTCCGCGATGTGCGTGACCAGCAGGTGCAGCCACTGCTCACGCGCGCGCAGGATCAGGTCGTGGACGCGACCTTCGCGGGCGCCGAACTCGACCATCACGGCGGAGAGGAAGCAGCCACCGGGAAAGACGCGGTCGCGGGAGTGGTCGAGCCACTTCTCCAGCATCGCGCGCAGCCGGGGCATTCCGGGGACCGCCCGCATCGCGGGCTCGACCACGGTCTCCCGCATGACCCATTCGACGTAGGCGATCGTCGCGAGTTGCAGTTCCTCCTTCGATCCGAAGCTCGCGAAGACGCCGCTCTTGCTCAGCTTCAACTCGCTCGCGAGTCTGCCGATGGTCAAGCCGCCGAGGCCGTCTACCGACGCCAGTTCTGCCGCGCGACGCAGCGTTGTCTTGCGGCTTTCGGCGCCGCGGGCCAGTCGACCGTCCATCCCAACAGTAGACGAACGTTCGATCACTCCGGTCGTGTTATCCACAGCCAGCACGAACGTTCGGTGACGAGCCGCGCTCTGGGAACGTCACCGGGGCCGATACCCACTGACGATCACCGAACCGGTCACCCGCACCGGCTCCGCCAAATCCGCGACCCGCCCGTCGCGATCGTCCGCCAGGTGAAACGCATTGGGCCCCATCCCCACCAGCGCGGCGACGTCCCCGCGCGACAAGGCCATCCCGAAGTCGCACACCTCCCGTTCGACCAGGGTGAACTCAGCCGCGAGCTTCTCGTCGATCCGCGATTGCTTGTCCGCCCCGACCGTCAGCAAGTCCAAAGTAGACACGAGTTCCCCCAGGTGGCGCGCGGTCGGCGCCACGACGACGAGCACACCTTCCGGGTGCAGTATCCGCCGCAGCTCGACCGGGTTACGGGGGGCGAACACGTTGAGCACCAGCCCGACGGCACCATCCCGCACGGGCAGCGGCTGCCTCGCGTCACACACGGCGGCCCCGATCCGCGGGTGGGCGCGAGCCGCACGACGTGACGCGTGCTTCGACACGTCCACGGCGAGCCCCACCCGATCCGGAACCGCGTCGAGCGCCGCCGCGAGGTAGTACCCGACCCCCGCGCCGATATCGGCGATCACGCCCGGTCCTGGACGAAGCGCCCGCACCAGCGCATCGACCACCGGCGCGTAGTGCCCCGCGTCAAGAAACGCGGCGCGGGCTTCCACCATCGGCGCGGTGTCGCCGACGATGGACGTGTCGCCGCGCAGCAGGTTCACGTACCCCTGTCGCGCGACGTCAAAGGCGTGCCGGTTGCCGCAGCGCAGCGTGCCGCCGTCCAAGGTCAGCGTCTCCGCGCAGTGCGGACACACCAGGAACGGCACGACGTCGGCAAGCATGGCGAGGACCCTACGGCCGCTGCTTTCGCAGGTCGGCCAGGGCGTCGGAGATCGTGCGATGGAACGTGGGATAGGCGTAGATCATTCGACGGAGGTCGTCCACGGGGACCTCGGCGTGCACCGCAACGGTCAGCGCGCCAAGGACCTCGCCGCCGGTGGGTCCGGCTGACGTCGCCCCGACCAGCACACCTCGGTCGACGTCCTCGACGAGTTTGATGAAGCCCTCGTTGCCGACCTTGTGGATCCACCCGCGCGCCGACGACGAGATCTGCGCGATGCCGGTGCGCACCGTGAGCCCGGCGGCGTGCGCGGCGGCCTCGGACAGGCCGACCGAGCCGACCTCAGGGGCGGTGAACGTCACCCTGGGCACCGCGCGATAGTCGGCGCGCGGCGAGTCCTCGCCGAGGATGTCGGCCACGGCGATGTCCGCCTGGTACATCGACATGTGCGTGAACGCGCCCTTGCCTGTGACGTCGCCGATCGCCCATACCCCGTCGGCGGCGCGCATCCGGTCGTCGACCTCGATCCCCTTGGCGGAGTCGTCCAGGCCAACAGCGTTGACACCCAGCGCGGCCAGGTCCGTGCGTCGCCCGGCGGCGACCAGCAGTCGGGCGGCCGACACCGGATCGGCACCGTCGAACTCCACCGTGAACCGGTGACCGTCGTGCGTGACGGAAGTGATCTTCGCTCCGGTGCGGACCAGGATGTGTTCCGCGTCGAATCGCCGCGCGAGCAGGTCCCCCGCCTCCGGCTCGTCCACGCCCAGCAGTCGCTCGCCCACTTCGATGACGGTGACCTTGGCGCCGAACCGGGCGAATACCTGGGCGAACTCGCACCCGACGGGCCCACCACCGATCACGATCAGCGATTCGGGCACCACCTCGACGGCGACCGCGTCCCGGTTAGTCCACAATGGAGTGTCTGCGAGACCGGGAATGGACGGCACCGAGGGATCGGTACCCGGATTGAGCACGATGCCCCGACGTGCCCGCACCACACGTTCCCCATCGGGCCCGCTCACCGCCAACTCGCCGGGTCCGGTGATCGTGGCCCGACCGCGAACGAATTCGACCCCCGCGGCGACCAACCGATCGACAGCCACCTGGTCATCCCAATCGTCGGTGGCCTCGGCGCGAATTCGTCGCGCCACCGGCCCCCAATCCGGCCGAACCTCGGCCGCTCCGGCCAATTCCGACACCCGATGCGCCTCGGCGATGGAGTCGGCGGCCCGGATCATCATTTTCGTCGGGACGCACGCGAAGTAGGGGCACTCCCCGCCGACCAGCCTCGCCTCGATACCCGCCACGACGAGTCCCGCCTCGGCAAGACGCGTCGCGACGGCCTCACCGCCCGGCCCGAGCCCCACTACCGCGATATCGACTGTCAAATCGTTGGTCAAGGTTGTCAACTCCTTCTCTGCTGGAACCACCTCAGCACGGGACAGGTGTGATCGCAGCGTGTGGCGAGAGTCGCGCCAAAGGGCCGCCAAAGCCGCTGGACTGAGAGAGAATCAACCCGAAATGCACAAGATTGGCTGACAGGAGCGGTAAATGCGGCGAAGTATCCTCACGTGTACGTCCTTGGGACTGGCACTGGCCCTGAGCGGCTGTGCCGGATCGGCGGACGAGTCGCCACAGAAGTCGTCGGAACAGCCCGTCCCGACGGCGGAGACGACCACCGAGGCCCCTATCGCCAAGACGGCTGACCCGCCGACTGTGTTCGAGGCCTCGGCGCCGGTGTCCCTGCCCGCGAACGCGCTCAGCGGCAACATGGCAGGCGAGGTGGTCTCCCGATTCACCACGCTGCACGACCGGACCGCCTACATCATCGAACCGACCAGGCTGACGGCCGTGGACGTCCTGACCGGCGAGCAGCAGTGGCAAACGAAGATCGAAGGCGTCCCGGCCGACCCGAACGCCCAGAGCGGCCCGTACGTGAACACCGACGGACCTCGGCCACCGTTCGTCAGCGCGGACGGATCGACAGTGGTCGCCGCCGTGCCGGTCGCGGAACCGGGGAAGGGCACGACACCCGGCCACCAGGCGCTCGCGATCATGGCCGTCGACGCGAAGTCCGGTGAGAAGACCTGGGAGACCAAGGTCAAGATCTCGGAGGCCGTCGCGGGGACCGGCGGGCAGGGCGCCACCACCGAGGTCGTAGCAGCCACCGACAAGGTGGTGGTGGCCACCTACCGCAACGAGGAAGCGATGACCGTGGCCATCGACCCGGCCACCCAGAAGCCGCTATGGCAGCGCGACGCCTACCAGGCGGGAACCGTCCAGGGCGACATCGTCATCGGCGTCGACTCCAACGTGGCCGAGAACTCGTCGATGAGCCAGGCGACAGCGTTGGCGCTGGCCACCGGGGAACAGAAGTGGGTTGGCGCGCTGCGAGCGAGCAACGTCAAGATCTACCCCGCGGGCCCGTCCTTGGTCGCGATCGATAGCACCGACTACGGCAGCGGCGACCCCGCCCTGTTCTTCCTCGATCCCGCCACCGGCCAGGAGAAGACCAAACTCACCCACAAGGCAGGCTTCACCCCCACCCTCTACGGCGACTGCGATTACGACGACCAGTCGATTCTCATCTGCGTGGCCAACGGCGTCCTCACCGCCCACGATTCCACCGGCAAGACGTTGTGGACCCTCCCGGACGCAGCCGCCAACCGCACGGCCCCCACGGTAACCGTGGCATGGCACGGCGCGGTCTACGGCAAAACCCAGAACGGACCAGTAGTCCTGGACGCCAAAACCGGCAAAGACCTCTCCACGGAACCCGGCATCACCCCCCACTGGGTAAGCAAATACGCCGCGATAACCATCGATAAAGAAGGCGCGCCCAACTCCTACCCCGTCGTGAAATAACGCACCTCGCATTTTCGGACAACAGCGCCCAGTCAAGTTCGGGGGCATCCGAAAAGAAAAGTCGGCGAAACGCAAACAGAATCGCATTCCTGAGTTCCACGAGAAAGCCGTCACATCGATGATCCAGACATCACACCCGGTCACGCGGGCGACTCAGGAACCTCTCGACTGACTTCCGTACGACGCGGCAGAGGCCCATTCCAGACAACATGGAATGGGCCTCTGACCTGTTGTGGAGCTGCGGGGAATCGAACCCCGGACCTTCTCGATGCGAACGAGACGCGCTACCAACTGCGCTACAGCCCCGTAATGGTGCGCGCACAGCGTATCAGCCCGCTCGCACCGGTTCGCGCGGGGTGGGTTACTCGCCCACGGCGCGGCGGTAGTGGTGGTGGCCCGGTTCGCCGAGTTCGTCGAACCAGGGGTCTTCGTCGTCGATGTCGACGGCGACGGCCGTGGGGTGGTGCGAGCGGGCGGGCATGACGGACACCGGGGTTTCGTCCTGGTAGTCGTCGTCTTCGTAGTCGTCTTCCGCGGGGCGGGCGTGGGA
>JALZNB010000600.1 GCA_030857905.1 Actinomycetota bacterium | reverse complement strand
GCCACGGCACGGAGAACGACTTCGTGCTGCTGCCCGACCCCGACGGCGAGCTGGACCTGACCGACGCGCGGGTCCGGGCACTGTGCGACCGCCGCCGTGGCCTGGGCGCGGACGGCGTTTTGCGCGTCGTGCGCACCCGAGCGCTGCCGGACGCTCCCGCCGACATCGACGGCGACATCTGGTTCATGGACTATCGCAACGCCGACGGTTCGATCGCCGAGATGTGCGGCAACGGCGTCCGTGTCTTCGCCCGCTACCTCCACGATGTCGGCCTCGTCGCCGACACCAGGTTTCCGGTGGGCAGCCGCGCGGGCGTCCGACCGGTCGAGGTGCGTCCGGACGGCTCGGTCACCGTCGACATGGGTCCGGTTCGTCTGCTGGACCCGTCGATGGTGACGGTGGCGGGCACGTCGTTCGTCGGTGTCGGCGTCGATGTGGGCAACCCGCACCTGGCGTGTGTCCTCGACGGGATCGACCTCGCCGCGCTCGACCTGACCGGGCAGCCCGCGTACAACCCGATGTTCTTCCCGAACGGGGTCAACGTCGAGTTCATCGCCGCGCTCGGCCCCGCCGAGATCACGATGCGCGTCCACGAGCGCGGTGTCGGAGAGACCCGCTCGTGCGGCACGGGCACTGTCGCCGCGGTCGCGGCCTACCTGCTCCACCTCGGCAAAGCCTCCGGTGAAGCGACCGTGCACATTCCCGGTGGCACGGTCCACGTCACCGTCGATGAGCACACCAGCACGCTGACCGGGCTCGCTGTTTTCGTTGCTCGTGGTGAGTTGAACACCGCGTGGTGGGACGCCCAGATCAGTTAGCTTGACGCCTCAGGATGGCGCCCGATGAATACGCTCAGCCACCACCTGCGACCCACACCTCGCACATGGTCCTATACGTCGCGTTCGGCCCCGCGGAATAACCGGGTCGAAAACGGCGCTGTTACGTGGGACCATGAGAGGACCTGATACCGAAGGGGTGCCAGGAATTTCGCAGGTACATGAAGAACGACACGAAGGACGGGTTCACCAGGTGACAGAGGAATTCACTCAGCAGGGCATGCACGGCGCGATGACCGATCAGGCTGAGGTCTCCTCGGGTGAACTCGAGTTGGAAGAGCGGTCCTCACTACGCCGCGTAGCCGGTCTCTCGACCGAGCTCCAGGACGTCACCGAGGTCGAGTACCGTCAGCTCCGGCTGGAGCGGGTGGTGCTCGTCGGCGTGTGGACCGAGGGTTCGGCGTTGGAATCGGAGGCCTCGCTCGCCGAGTTGGCGCGGCTGGCCGAGACGGCGGGCTCCGAGGTGCTCGAAGGACTGGTCCAACGCCGTGACCGGCCGGATCCGGCCACCTACATCGGTTCGGGCAAGGTCAACGAACTGATCGACATCGTGCGCACCACCGGCGCCGACACCGTGATCTGCGACGGCGAGCTGTCGCCGAGCCAGTTGCAACAGCTTGAGGCCCGGCTCAAGGTCAAGGTCATCGACCGGACGGCCCTGATCCTCGACATCTTCGCCCAGCACGCCCGCTCGCGGGAGGGCAAGTCCCAGGTCGAGTTGGCGCAGCTGCAATACCTGCTGCCGCGTCTGCGCGGCTGGGGCGAGACGCTGTCGCGGCAGGCGGGTGGCCGCGCGGGCGGCGGCAACGGCGGTGTGGGTCTGCGTGGTCCCGGTGAGACCAAGCTCGAGACCGACCGGCGCCGCATCCGGGCGAAGATCTCCAAGCTCCGCAAGGAGATCAAGGGGATGGGGCAGATCCGCGACACCAAGCGTGGCCGCAGGATGGCCAACGAGGTGCCCAGCGTCGCCATCGCCGGCTACACCAACGCGGGCAAGTCGAGCCTGCTCAACGCGCTCACCGGCGCGGGTGTCCTGGTCGAGGACGCCTTGTTCGCCACCTTGGACGCGACGACGCGACGCACCGAGACCCCGGAGGGCAACCTCTACACGCTCACCGACACGGTCGGTTTCGTGCGCCACCTGCCGCACCAGTTGGTCGAGGCGTTCCGCACCACGCTGGACGAGGTGGCCGACGCCGATCTGGTGTTGCACGTCGTCGACGGCGCGGACCCGATGCCGGAATGGCAGGTCAAGGCCGTGCGCGAGGTGCTGAGCGAGATCGGCCATCGCCGCGACGTGACCATGCCGACCGAGCTGGTGGTGGTCAACAAGGTCGACGTCACCACCGAGTTCGGCCTGGCCCGGCTGCGGCATCTGTTGCCCGGCGCGGTGTTCGTCTCGGCGCACTCCGGCGCGGGCATGGACGAGCTGCGCGAGCGCGTCGCGGAGCTGCTGCCCCGGCCCGACCAGGAGGTCGACGTGCTTGTTCCCTACGCCCGCGGTGAGCTTGTGGCCAGGGTGCACCGGGAGGGCGAGGTGCTGGTCGAGGAGCACACCGAGTTGGGCACGCAACTGCGCGCACGGGTCAAGCGTGACCTCGCCGGTGCGCTGGCGGGCTTCGCCGTCAACGGGACCACGGCGTAACCACAGACGGGATCGGGGCACGTCCGGGTGAGAACCTGACGTGCCCCGACACGTCTGACCCACCGTGGCCCCGATTGCGGCTACCGTGGATCGCGGGTGTCCAACCGGGAGGTAGCAGTTGCGGGCGTCGCTGACCGCCGCGTTGGTCGCGGGAATGCTGGGCGTGGGCGCAGTCGCCGCATCGGCTGAGCCGCCCGTCGACAAGTGCGTGGTGGCGGACAAGCGTCTGGCCGAGCTGTCGGGACTGGTCGCCGATGGTGAGCGCTGGTACGCGGTGAACGATGGTGGCACGAAGTCGACCGTCTACGTGCTCAACCGTGACTGCGGGGTCGAGCGGGTCATCAGCGGTCCGACCGATCCGTTCGACGTGGAGGACCTCGCCAGGGGCGTCGACGGCACGCTGTGGTTGGCCGACACCGGCGACAACGACAAGAAGCGGACCACGGTCGCGTTGATCGCACTCACCCCGCGGGGCAAGACCACGCTCCACCGACTGACCTACCCCGACGGCCCCCACGACACCGAAGCTCTGGTGCTCGACCGTGGCGGTGTGCCGTACCTGGTCACCAAGAACCCTCTGGGTGGCGCCGGTGTCTACCGCCCGACCGGCCCGTTGGCCAGCCCCGGGCCGACACCGCTGGAACTGGTGCACACGCTGGAATTCACGGGCACCAACACGCCAGGCGGCCCGATCACCCCGCTGGTGGGCTCGATCTTGGTGACCGGCGCGGCGACGAACCCGGCGGGCACCCTCGTCGCGCTACGCACCTATACCGAGGCATACCTCTATCCGGCGCCGGACGGGGACATCGTGGCGGCCTTCAAGCGTGATCCCGTGCGGATCTCGCTGCCGAACGAGAAACAAGGCGAAGCCATCGCACTCGAACCGGACGGCACGCTCGTATCGGCCTCAGAAGGCGTCGGCCAACCCATTCGCGTGGTGGGGAAGGCGGTCGAACAGGTGCCCGAGCCTGTCGAGCCGCAAGTGGAGCGGCCACAGCCGCCGTCCCCCCGCGCCGCCGCGCCCGCCGAGTCGACAGAGGACGATGGTGGCTTGTCCACGTTGCCCGCGATCGGCTTCACCGTTGCCGCCGTGGGCGGCATCCTGCTGTTCATGCGGCGCAGAGCGAACCGCTGACCTGTGTCCGTCATCAATGCTGTGGAGTTCGCAAACCGAAGAACACCGGCTCGGCGACCACAGTGAACCCGAGTGACTCGTAGAGCCGGATCGCGGTCACGTTGTCCGCCGCCGTGTGCAGAAACGGTGTCGCGCCCCGATGTCGGATACCCGCGGCGATCGCGTGAACCAGCCGCGTGGCCAGCCCGCCGCCCTGGTACGCGGGATCGGTGCACACCGCGCTGATCTCGGTCCACCCCGGCGCGCGAAACCGTTCGCCCGCCATCGCGACGAGGGCGCCGCCGGACCGGATGCCCAAATAAGTGCCCATCTCGATGGTGCGGCGGAGAAACGGGCCCGGCTTCGTCCGCGACACCAGATCGATCATCTCCGGTACGTCGTCCGGGCCGAGCGTGAGGGCCTCGGCGCTTGTCGCGCCCACGACGGCCGCGCCGGACATGCGTACGCCCGGCAATCGCCACTTCACCTGCCAGTCCTTTGGCGGATCGCCCTCTAGCGCGATAGTCACGTCGGTGTCGGGACCGGCGAGGTTGGCCAAGTCAGCCCACGCGCGTGGGTCTTCCGAATCGGTGACGGCCGAGAACGGGCTGACCTCGGGGGCATAGCGAGCGGCCCGACCGTTGACCGTGCCCAGACTCTGATGTGCTCCGGTGAGCGCGCCCCATGCCGGGTTCGTCAACGGGTCGGTGAGCGTCACGCGCCCACCTCGTCGGGGTGGGCGAGACCGAGGTGGTCGCGCAGGGTGGTCCCGGTGTACTCGTCGCGAAAGACGCCACGCTCCTGCAACAAGGGCACGACTGTGTCGGCGAACTCGTCGAGACCGCCAGGCGTGAGGTGCGGGATCAGGACGAACCCGTCGCAGGCGTTCTCCTGCACCCGCTTGTTGATCGCCGTCGCCACGGTCGCGGGGGCACCGACGAAGGTCTGGCGCCCGGTGACCTCGATGATCAAGTCGCGAATGGGACAGCCGTTTGGCCTCAGCCAGCTCCCGCCACTGTCGCGCGGTGCCCAACGGGTCGCGGTAGACGGCCTCGCGGCCCTGGGCGATGACGTTGTCCCCGACGTCGGGCTCGATGTCGGGCAACGGTCCATCGGGGTCGTAGCTCGACAGGTCCCGGTTCCACAGACGTTCGACGAACTGGATCGCGGTCTGCCCGCTGACCTGTTGCCTGCGCAGGATGTCGGCCAGTTCCCGAGCCTCCGCGTCGGTGTCGCCCAGTGTGAAGGTGGCCGCGGGAAGCACGACCAACGAGTCCCTCGTTCGACCGTGCCCGGCGAGCCTGCCCTTGACCTCGGCGTAGAACTCCTTGCCCGCCGCCTCCTGGTCGTGTCTGCTGAAGATCACGTCCGCCGTTGCCGCGGCGAACTCCCGGCCGTCGTCGGAGTCGCCCGCCTGGAAGATCACCGGCCTGCCCTGCGGGCCGCGCGGCACGGTGAACCGGCCCGCGATGTCGAAATGCGCGTCGCGATACTCGAACGATCCGGCCTTGCCGTCCGCGAGGAACACCCCGGAATCCTTGTCCGCCACCACGTCGTCGCCCCGCCACGAGTCGAACAACGCGCGGGTCGCGCGCAGGAACCGGTCCGCGCGCTCGTAGCGCTGCTCGCGCGGCAGATACCCGGCCCTGCGGAAGTTCTCCCCGGTGAACGCGTCCCACGAGGTGACCACGTTCCACCCCGCGCGGCCGCCGGAGAGATGGTCGAGCGAGGCGAACTGGCGGGCGACCTCGTAGGGCTCGTTGAACGTCGAATTGATGGTGCCCGCCAAGCCCAACCGGTCGGTGACGGCGGCGAGCGCGGCCAACACGGTGAAGGTGTCCGGCCGCCCCACGACGTCGAGATCGTGGATCAGCCCGGCCTGCTCGCGCAGCCGCAGGCCCTCGGCGAGAAACAGGAAATCGAACTTGGCCCGCTCGGCGGTCTGGGCGAAGCGCACGAACGAGTCGAACTCGATGTGGCTGCCCGAGCGGGGATCGCTCCACACCGTCGTGTTGTTCACGCCGGGGAAGTGCGCGGCCAGGTGGATCTGCTTGAGCGGCTTGGTCATGGTGGTCCCCGGTCAGCGGTTCGCGAAACGGTTGGCAGGACGCGTGAGCCCCAGCCGGGCCCGCAAACTGCCCGGCTCGTACCGGTCGCGGAACGCGTCACGGGCGCGCAGTTCCGGTACCAGCGCCCGGGTGATCGCCGTCAGATCGTGGGGGAGGGCGCCTGGGCGCAGCCGGAAGCCGGACAAACCCGCCTGCTGCCAGGCCACCAGCACATCGGCCAACTCCGACGGCGTGCCGATGAAGACGGGGGCGTCCGAGCTGAATTCCGCGTGGGCCATCTCGTCCAACCGGGCCTTGCGGTCCCTGGCCGTCGCCCGGTCGTCGTCGAGGAACACGACCAGATCGGCGAAGAT
>JALZNB010000123.1 GCA_030857905.1 Actinomycetota bacterium | reverse complement strand
TGCGGTGCTGGAGGTCAGCCGAGCTGGGTGAGCAACACGCGCATCGACGCGGCCGGGAACGTGAGTACCGGGCCGGTGGCGTTCTTGGAGTCCCGAACGCCAGCCACCGCGGGGAGAGCTGCCAACTCGACACAGTTGCCGCCGTTTCCACTGCTGCGGCTGGACTTGCGCCACACAGCGCGGGAAAAGTCGTGTCCGGTGGTCATCCCGCACCCCTTTCGTGGGCCTACATCTGTCGGGCCACCTTCCCGATCAGCGCGGCGGACTTGCGTTCGTCCAGCGCGAGTTCGGCGAGGCGACCGAAGATCAGCCTATACCGCGCGAGGTCGATCGGGCGTTCCGGATACAGCCCGCCCGGCTCGATCTCCACATATACCGTGGACAACGCCTCCTCCTCGAACTGGAGGATGGAGAACGCGCCGTTCATCGCGGGGTGTGCGCCCGCCGCGAACGGCAGCACCTGGACCCGGACATTGTCGAGCTCGGCTCGCTTCACCAGCAATTCGAGTTGGCCGCGCATCACCGCGGGCGAGCCGACAACCCGATGCAGGATCGCCTCACTGAGCACAGCGTGGAACATCGGAGCCTTGTTACCCACCAGGTGTTCCTGCCTGTCACGCCGGAGCCGGGCGTGCTGTTGGGTGTCTTTCTCCGTTACCTCAGGCCAGAACGCGCGACGGACAGCGGCGGTGTAGTCCTCAGTTTGCAACAGACCAGGGACAAGTTCGCACTCGTAGGTGAGAATCTGGTCGGCATCGGTCTCCATGCCGATGTAGGTGCGAAACCAGTCGGGAACCGTGTCACCGTAGGCGGACCACCAGTCCTTCTGGTTGGCCTGCTTACCGCGCTCCAACAGCTCTTCGTGCGTCGACTCGTCCACCTCGTAGAGGCCCAGCAGCGAGCGCAGGTTGCCCAAGCCGATGTTCTGCCTGCCCAACTCGATCTTCGACATCGTCGGCGGGCCGATCCCGATGTACTGAGCGGCCTGCCCCCTGGTCACGTCGGTCTTCTCGCGAAGCGCCCGGAGCTCCTTGCCGAGGCGTCGTCGAATGATCACCGGTCCTGGCCCGCGTTCGGTCATGACATCATCATCGCGCAGCGGGCTGCAAAGTGGCCAGGAGAATCACCCGATCGCGCACTGCTTTGCGGAACGTTCCTCTGTTAGCGTGCTCGTATTCGACCACACCAGGAGGCGTCATGAGCGAGCGTACGGCACAACGGGAATGGCTACTACGGTGCGAGTTCGAGGATGATGACCTCGCCGTCTGCTCCGTGGAAGCCGAGAGCGGACGAGTGGCCGTGTACTGCCCGGACCACACCAACATCCGTTTGAGCGTGTCCCAATCAGAGCGCTTCGTGGACGCTTTGCGACAGGCGATCGCCACCGCGGAGGCGGATGTCACCAAGCAACTGCGGCCGGTGACATAGTGACCGATGGCCGCGAGCGGACGATCTACTGTCGCGACGTCCACAATCAGCCCCAAACACTCGACGTGTCCATCGTCGGTGATCAGATATGGCTGTCACACGTACCCGCGACAACGGCGCGGTTGATGGCCGAGGACGCCATCGTGCTTGCCCGCCACCTGACCGAAGCCGTCGATCAGCTCCGGTGAATCCGTACCAGCTCGGCCAATATCTCATCCACAGTGGACGCTACTTTGGCTGAATCGGCTGGTGTGACGGTGATGTGGTCTGTGGTCGGGGTGATCCGGCGGATGAGTTGATAGCGGCCGTTCACACTGTCCCGAGATGTGACCACACGATTCGCCCGGTACACGGTCCCGTCTCGGCCACTCACCTCGGCGGCAAACTGTCCGTATCCCGTGCAGTCGGCCAACATCTCGGTCAACGTCCGCGCGTCATCACGGCGCAGCCCCCGGCGAACCAGCCCGTTGCGGATCTCCGGCTCATCGGCGGCGGCCGCATAGGACGCGGCGTCGACCGTGACCGAATGGCCGGGCCCGGCCGGGAACACCGGCAACAAAGACACGATTGTCGCGGCCAGCCTGGTGTCCGGCACCCGCAGTACCCGCACGTCTCCACCCACCAGCACCACCATCGCCGCGCGCCTACCCGACCGCCCGAGAATCGCCCGGAGTTCATAGCCACACCACGCCCGCAGCTCCAACCGCAACGGCGCATGAGCGACCGTGACCAAGCGGTCGAGTAAGGGGTCCGCGATCCTGCCGGGCGAGTCCGCCAAGCCTTGACGCATCAAGTCCTGCCACACCACGGCTTCGAGATCGCGACGTTCGGTATGCGTCCGCCCCGGCGACGGCACCGCGATGACGCTGGGCAACTCACCGAGCCGTTCAGCGCGCCACACCACATCCAGTTCGAGTTCCGACAGCGTGATCCAGTCATCAAGCGCCACCGCTACGCCTCATCGCCGCCGATAACCCCAGGGGCGACGAAGAACCCGTCGCCTTCCGTCCTGAGAATCCCGCGCTCGTCCAGGTTCTCGTCGAAAAGCTCGTCAGACGACACCCCGTAGCGACGCTTGTGTTCCTCGTCCTCTTCCCGGCGCATCGCACCGCCGCCCATCGGCATCCCCGACATCGCCGCGGCACGACCACCACCGCGCGTACCCGACTCGCCCGCACGCGACACACCGTCCCCCGGCAGCGGACCCGAACGCCCACTCGCACCGGGCTGGCCACCTCGACCGCCCTGTTCGCCACCGCCAAAGCCACTACGAGCGCCTCTCGCGTCCGATCGGGCGCCGCCCAGACCACCGGCGAGTGGCAAACCGCCACCACCCAAGGGAACATTCGAGCCCGGGTGCGCCGACGGCGGCGGACTGGCGCCGGAATTCCCGGCAGGCGGCAGGGCTGTCGTGACCGGTCCCGCACCCGACACCGTTGTGGTGTCCTGAAATCCGCTGACAGCCCCAGGAGCAGATCCGGGCGGGCGACCACCATCCAGCCCTAGCCCGGGCGACACGGCGTTGTCATACACCCCCGGGCCATTCACGACGGTGGAGCGGTGTTCCTGCCCACCAGACCCATGCTCGTAGCCCTGAGAATCGAAACCCTGATCCGGCCCGCCACCGACCCGTCGCGGCTCGACCCAGCGAAACGAACGCGACTCGTCACCCGCCATCGGCGCGGAGGGCTCCGCCGCCTGGATGACGAACTGGGGCGCGGAAGGGATCTCCGGAAGTCCATCGACGCGGTACGCCGAGTTCTCGGCGTACCGCCCCATCAGCTCGCGCGCCCGCCGTTCGGCCTCGCGCCCGAGTTCTTCCTGCTTCATGTAGTCCTGGGTCTGGGCGAAGATCTCACGGTGGTTGTTGGTGGTCGGCGGCGCCATCGCGGGCACCGCCACCACCGGCGGCATCGAATCCCGCGCGAAACCGGAAATACCCGACTGACCGAGCGCACTGTTACGTGACTCGTTGCCGGCCTGGTTCGCCACATCGCCGTAGTCCCGCAGAGCGGACATAACTTCGGTCGCGGCATCGGAGGCGGCACCCGTCCAGACGTCACCAGCACTGTTCCGCACCAACGTGTTCACCACATCAGCCGAGTCGCGCAGACCGTCAATGATCTGCTGCATCCGCTGCTCCACCGGCGCGTTCCCCCGCGAACCCGGCCCCGCGTACACCATGTCCCACAACTCTTGATGCCGGTAACCCTCGGGACGAAAATCGAGCCCGCTCACCGAAACCCCCTACTTTCCGGCGGACAACGTCGCCACAACCATCTCCGCGACCCGCTTGGCCTCAACGCAGTACGGTTCCGTCCCTGAGGCCCCTTCACCAGTATCCTGCGTACCAGTGACCTGGATGTACTGGCCGTCCTGGACATCCAGGAGGTAGTCACAGGACTCGGCCTTTCGATCATGAATCATGCGCAACGCAGGAAATCCCGCCACTTCGGTCAGGTTGGTCGGATTCGTCCTGCTGCGACTAGGGTCGGTCGCCCACACATCGGCACTCTCGCTCGTAGCGAACCCGATACGAGCGCCGATCATTCGTGCCCGCGAGTCGAAGTTGCAGACTTTGCCACCGTGAATGTTGCTTTTGTCTGCCCCCGGCGGACGTTCGTATCCCCAGTCGTAGTCCAGTTCCTTCAACTGGGCCATCGTCAACGCCTTGCACGGGTCGGCCCCGATGAGATCAAGTTCTTTCGACCGAGCAGGCAAGATCCGTGTCGAACTCGACGTGGTCGACTGCGGCTGTGTCACCACACTCGTGGCAGGCGCCGGATTCCCCTCGGCTTCACCGCTACCGCCACAAGCCGTCCCTCCCGCGAGCATCAACAATGCTGCTACACCGGCAATGCGACGCATCATCCGCCCTGCCCTGACTCCATCAACGCTTTGTTGACTTCGTCAGTCAACCCGTAGCGCCCGGCTGTCGCCTTCAGTTCAACCGCCGCCATCTCGTACTGCTCGCGGAGCTTTGTCAACTCGACGATCAGCTTTGTGTAGTGCTCGTTGAACCGCTCCGCCGCCCACGCCGCCACCGGATCACCCAGCCAGGGCACGACCGTCAAGTCCTCCTCCACGCCTCGCAACATGGCACGGAATCGGTCAGCTTCACCTTGAAAAGTCACGGCGTAGCTGACGACGTTGGCCTCGTCCACTTCCACGACGACAGGCGAGCTTGGGAGCGGTACCTGCGGTAACGGCTTACCACCGCCACCATCCTTGGTGATCATCACGTCCCCTCGCGTACAGCGGCATCCCCGGTACCCGATGATGATCTTACCCAGCACCCGGCCCGTGATCTCCGAATCCGGCAACATCACCCATTCAGCGGCATCAGCTCACAGCCCGACCCAACTCGCGACAATGACACAAGACGCGACCGCACAATGTCGTCACATCGCTACTCGGACAACCGCGGCGTCCCCTACTTTCCGCAAGCGTCTTACCGAGATTTTGAGCCGCTCCGCCACAGAATTACCCAGTCAGAGCCCAACCGTCAAGTTTTTCCACGCTTCACATAATGGCGTGGAATTAGTCGGATTCGCTTTGAAAGTTCATGGCGTAACTAACGACGTTGCGCGGGGTCCGAATTCGGCAGTATGACTCGATCAGCCGAATCTGAGCATGCTATTTCGGTGAGACACCGTTTACCGAGGCGATCGGTAGCCGCAGTGCGGCGGGTGCCGAGGCCGGGACAGCGGGGTGGGCCGGGGCGACCGGGGGGATACGCTCGTAATCGGCCGACTGCGCGGGCCGGGTGTCGGGCTCTCCTTTGTTGGGCCAGAAGGAGAACGCGCGCTCGGCCTGTGCGGTGATCGTCAGCGACGGGTTCACTCCGAGGTTGGCCGTGATCGCCGAGCCGTCCACAATGGACAGACCAGGATAGTTGTACGCCCGGTGATACGGGTCGATGACACCCGTGTCCGCGTTAGCGCCAATCGTGCAGCCGCCGATGAAGTGGGCTGTCATCGGGATGTTGAAGACCTCACCCCAGGTGCCGCCCGCGATCCCGCCGATGTGTTGCGCGGTCAGGTCGTTCGCGGTCTGCCCCAGCGGGATGTAGGCCGGGTTCGGCTCGCCGTGGCCCTGTTTCGAGGTGTACTTGCGCCTGCCGAACAGACCGGGGCGGGTGTAGGTGGTGATCGAGTTGTCGAGGCTTTGCATCACCAGCAGGATCACCGTGCGCTCGCTCCACCGGTAGGCGTGCAGCAGCTGCGTGGACCGGATCGGGTGGCGGACCATGAACCGCAGGGCCTGCTTCCACCTCGGCACGTCCGAGGCGCCGTCGGTGGCGATGGATTGCAGCAGACTCATGGCATTGCTGCCCTTGCCGTAACGCACCGGCTCGATGTGGGTGATCTCGTCGGGGTGGATGGACGAGGTGATCGCGACGCCGCGGCTGTAGTCGTTGGCGGGATCGACCGCCCCGCGCGCCGCGCCGAGGATCGATTCGGAGTTGGTTCGGGTCAGTTCACCCAACCGCTTGGACAGGCGCGGCATGGCGCCCGTGTCACGCATACGGTGCAACAGGTTCTGGGTTCCCCACGTGCCCGCCGCCAGGACCACCTGGCCCGCGGTGATCGTGGTGCGGAACCGCTTCGACGTGGTGCCCGTCTTGCGCAGGTCGACCTCGTACGAACCGTCCTCCTGTGGCCGCAGTGACGTCACGGTCGTCAGCGGAATGACCTGGGCGCCCGCCTGCTCCGCGAGGTACAGGTAGTTCTTGACCAGCGTGTTCTTCGCCCCGACTCGGCAGCCGGTCATGCACCCGCCGCATTCCGTGCAGCCCGTGCGCTCGGGGCCGACGCCGCCGAAGTACGGGTCGGCGGCCTTCTGGCCCGGCTTTCCGAAGTACACGCCGACCGGCGTCGGACGGAAGGTGTCGGCGACCCCCATGTCGACGGCCACCTTGCGCATCACCTCGTCGGACGGTGTGGTCGTCGGATTGGCGACGACGCCGAGCATCCGCGTGGCCTGGTCGTAGTGCGTGGACAGCTCCGACTCCCAGTCGGTGATGTGCGCCCACTGCTTGTCGGTGTAGAACGGCTTCAGTGGCCGGTAGAGAGTGTTGCCGTAGACGAGCGACCCGCCACCGACGCCCGCGCCCGCGAGCACGACGACATCCTTGAGCATGTGGATGCGCTGGATGCCGTAGCACCCGAACTGCGGCGCCCACAGGTGCTTGCGCACATCCCACGACGTCTTGGCGAACTCGTCGTCAGCGAAGCGGCGGCCCGCCTCGACCACGGCGACCCGGTAACCCTTCTCGGTGAGCCGCAGTGCCGCCACACTCCCGCCGAAGCCGGAGCCGACCACCACGACATCGAAGTCCGGCTTGTTACCGGCGAGTTGCGCGCCCATGTACAGAGATTAAGCGGTCAGCCGTCGACCGGGATAGAGCCGATCGGATTTTTCTGTGACCACCGGTAACGGGCAATCTGGTTAGAGCTGTCCGAGACCTGGGGATCGCTTTCGGGCGGGCGTGGGTGGCGCCTTCGGGTGGTTGGGGGTGTCATGAGCGGACTGTGAGGCCGACCTTCTGGAATTCCTTGAGGTCGGAGTAGCCGGTCTTGGCCAGCGCCCGGCGGAGGGCGCCGAACAGGTTGACCAGGCCGTCGGCGTGGGCGGACGGGCCGAACAGGAGCGTCTGCAGGTCGACATCCATGTCGTCCCCGACCGGGAGCACGCGGCTGCGCGGCAGGGACGGGTGTGCGGCGGCCGAGGTCCAGTAGAGGCCGCGGCCCGGTGATTCATTGGCCAACGCCAGTGGTGCGCCGAGCATGACGGCGTCGGCGCCGCAGGCGATGGATTTGGCGATGTCGGCGCTGGTGTGGGCGTCGCCGTCGGCGATGACGTGGACGTACCGGCCGCCGGTCTCGTCGAGGTAGTCGCGGCGGGCCGCGGCGGCGTCGACGATCGCTGTGGCCATCGGCACGCCGATGCCGAGTGAGGCGTCTGTGGTGGTGACGCCGCCGCAGTGCCCGTAGCCGACGATCACGCCTGCCGCGCCGGTGCGCATCAGGTGCATGGCCGTGCGGTAGTCGTGCACACCGCCCGCGATGACGGGGACGTCGAGGTCGGCGATGAAGCTCTTGAGGTTGAGCGGTGTCGGGTCGTCGGACTCGCGGGCCACGTGTTCGGCGGAGACGATCGTGCCCTGCACGACCAGGATCTCCACGCCCGCGGCCAGCAGGTCCGGGGTCAGCTCGGCGGCGTGTTGCGGGCTGACCCGCGCGGCGACCGTCACCCCGGATTCGCGGACCTGCCTGATCGCCTCGGAGATCAGCTCGATCCGCAGCGGCGCGGCGTGCAGCTCCTGGAGCACCCGCACCAGCGCGGCCGGGTCCTCGCCGTCCTCGGCGGCGGCCACGAGCTGCGACAGCGCGTCCTCGACGTTCTCGTGCCGCGCCCACAGACCCTCGGCGTTGATCACGCCGAGGCCGCCCAGTTCACCGACGGCCACGGCCGTGTCCGGCGAGACGATCGCGTCGGTCGGGTGCGTGATCAGCGGGATGTCGAACCGGTAGGCGTCGATCTGCCAGGTCGTCGAGACGTCCTTGGACGAGCGGGTGCGCCGCGACGGCACGATCTCGACGTCGTCGAGGCCGAAAGCGCGTCGGGCGGTCCGGCCCATGCCGATGTCGACAAGATCCCGCACTGGGGTGTGTCCTTTCGGGAGGAGCGCGTCTCAGCGCGTGGTGTAGTTCGGCGCTTCGACGGTCATGGTGATGTCGTGCGGGTGGCTCTCCTTGAGCCCGGCCGCGGTGATGCGGATGAGCTGAGCCTGCTGCATCTCGGCGATGGTGCGTGAGCCGGTGAAGCCCATGCCCGCGCGCAGGCCGCCGACGAGCTGGAAGACGACCTGCGAGAGCGGGCCGCGGAACGGTACCCGGCCCTCGATGCCCTCGGGGACGAGCTTGTCGTCGGAGAGCACGTCGTCCTGGGCGTAGCGGTCCTTCGAATAGGACTTCGCCTCGCCGCGGGACCGCATGGCGCCCAGCGAGCCCATCCCCCGGTAGCTCTTGAACTGCTTGCCGTTGACCAGGACCAGTTCGCCCGGCGCCTCGGCGGTGCCCGCGAGGAGGCTGCCCAGCATGACCGAGCTCGCGCCTGCCGCGATGGCCTTGGCGATGTCGCCGGAGTACTGGATGCCGCCGTCGCCGATGACCGGGACCTTGGCCGGTCCGCAGGCCAGGGACGCCTCGTAGATGGCGGTGATCTGCGGCACGCCGACCCCCGCGACCACGCGGGTGGTGCAGATCGAACCGGGGCCAACGCCCACCTTCACGCCGTCCGCACCCGCGTCGACCATCGCCTGCGCGCCCGCGCGGGTGGCGACGTTGCCGCCGACGACGTCGACGGTGTCGCCGAGTTCCTTCTTGATCCGGGCGACGATGTCGAGGACCGCCCGGGAGTGGCCGTGGGCGGTGTCGACCATCAGTACGTCCACACCCGCGTCGGCCAACGTCATCGCACGCTTGTATCCGTCTTCGCCGACACCGACCGCGGCGCCGCAGATGAGACGGCCGTCCGGGTCCTTGGTGGCGCTCGGGTACTGCTCGGTCTTGACGAAGTCCTTGACCGTGATCAGGCCGCGCAGCTTGCCGTCGCCGTCGATGATCGGCAGCTTCTCCACCTTGTGCCTGCGCAGCAGGCCGAGCGCTGCGCCCGCGGACACCCCGACCTGCGCGGTGATCAGCGGACCCTGGGTCATGACCTCGCTGACCAGGCGGGTGTGGTCGACCTCGAAGCGCATGTCGCGGTTGGTGATGATGCCGACCAGGGTGCCCTCGGCGTCGGTGACCGGCAGGCCGGAGATGCGGTAGCGCGCGCACATCGAGTCGACCTCGGCGAGGGTGTCGCCGGGGGCGCAGGTGACCGGGTCGGTGACCATGCCCGCCTCGGACCGCTTGACCGTCTCTGCCTGACGCGCCTGCTCCTCGATCGACAGGTTGCGCTGCAGGATGCCGATGCCGCCCTGGCGGGCCATGGCGATGGCCATCCTGGCCTCGGTGACGGTGTCCATCGCGGCTGAGGCGAGCGGGATGCCCAGGGTCACGTTGCGCGAAATCCGGGTCCGGGTGTCGACAGTGCTCGGAATCACATCGGATTGGGCCGGTTGCAGCAGGACGTCGTCGAAGGTGAGGCCGAGCGTGGCGAACTTGTGCGGCACTCCGTCAGCATTGAGCTCGCTGGTCATGGTGGGTGGCGGACCTTCCTGCATGGCGGTGGACCGAGTGGCCGGACCGGGGTTCGTCGGGCGGCCGGACACCGCGCGGAGTTCCCGATGGGTATCGCGGGCGGCACGGTTCCCCCATGGTATCCGGGGACACATGACCTCTCGCCCGGTACCGTGCGTGGTCGTGCCGCATGACGCAATTCCCCCGGACCCGGTGACCGGCGGCCCGTGGGACGACAAGCCCGCCAAGGGCCCGCGAGGCGCCCTGCCTCCCGACCCGTTCGCGGGCGACCCGGACGATCCGGCCAGAGCGCTCGACGAGCCGGACGACGAGGACGCGCCGCCGATGAGCGCCGACGAGCGCGCCGAGCTGCTGGGCGACCTGTCGGACCTGGCCGTCTACCAGGCGCTGCTGGAGCCACGTGGTGTGCGGGGCATCGTGGTCGACTGCGGGGAATGCCAGGAGCCGCACTACCACGACTGGGCGCTGCTGGCGGCGAGCCTGGAGCAGTTGCTGCACGACGGCAGGATGCGGCCGCACGAGCCCGCGTTCGACCCGGACCCGATCTCCTACGTGA
>JALZNB010000066.1 GCA_030857905.1 Actinomycetota bacterium | reverse complement strand
ACCAGCGCTGTACGGGCCGACATGACAGCATCGACCTGTGATGCCGCAGAACGTGCCATCGGTGACCGTGCCCGACGTCCCCGCGCAACTCCCGCCGGACGCGACCCTGCTCGACGTGCGTGAGCAGGACGAATGGGACGCGGGCCACGCCCCGCAGGCCCTCCACATCCCAATGGGTGAGCTGGCGGGCAGACTCGACGACCTCCCCGCAGAGAACAGCCTGTTCGTGATCTGCCGCTCGGGTGGCCGCTCGGCGCGGGTCACCCAGTACCTCAACGCCAACGGCTGGGAAGCGGTCAACGTCGACGGCGGCATGCAGACCTGGGAGGCGACCGGACGGCCGGTCGTCAACGATTCCGGCACCGCACCGCAGGTGATCTAGTCGTGTTCCCGCCGAGAGCCCCGGTGGAGTGGGTGGCGACACCGCCGCCCGGTCCACCCGCGCCCGAGGCTCGGCGGCGGCAGGTCCCGTACACCGGGCCACCGTCTTACCTGACCCCGCCGCGATGGAGTTTCCCCGTCCTGGCCTGGCGGTGGCCGACGTCGGTCGCGGGCATCGATGTCGAATCGGAGTCGATCGAACGCGTGCACAGCCGCGCCCGGCTGGCGATGTCCGCCCTGTGGTTGCTGGCCGTGGTCGCGGTGCTCACCTCGGGAGCCGAGGTGTGGCGCTATGTGCTGCTGCTCGGCGGCCGTACCAACACGCTGCCACGAGACACTGTCGAGCTGTCGGACACGCTGGTGGTCACCGGTTCGGTGCTGTCGATCGCGGCGGGTGCGCTGGCGTTGACTCTCGTGCTGTGGTGGCTGCTGCCGACTCGCCGTGCCGCGGCCGAAGCGGCGGGTTACGAGCCTGCCCGGTCGGACTGGCAGTTGCTGCCGGGGCTGTTCGTGCCCGGCCTGAATCTGGTGGTCCCCGGCGCGATGCTGGCCGAGTTGGAACACGCGATCCTGGTCAAGCCAGCTGCCGAGCGGCCCAAGCCGTCGGCGTTGTTGCGCTCGTGGTGGATCGTGCTGGTGGGCAACGGTGTGCTGTTCGCGGCCACGGTGTTGTGGCGTTTCCGCGATACCGCCCAGGCCCACGCCGACGGTGTTCTGCTGAGCGCCGCGACGAATCTGGCGGCAGGCGTGCTGGCCGTGTTGACCGTCCTGGTCATCGCCCGCCTCTCGTCGCTGCTGGCGCCGACAGACCCCGCCGAAATCCGGCTGATGCGTGTGGTGCGGGTCGATGGCGCCCCGGAACCACCGCTGCGCGCGACACGTCCGGCGGGCGCTGTCCGCTAGCCGGTCACCGGCAACGCGCTCAGCCCTCTGATCACGAACTCCGGCCGTCGGACCGCGCTTCCCGCCGCCCGCAGGTCGGGCAACGCGGTCGTGAGCGCGCGCAGCGCGGCCGCGATCTCCACCCTGGCCAGTGGGGCGCCGACGCAGTAGTGGATGCCCGCGCCGAAGCCGAGATGCGGGTTGGGGGAGCGGCCGACGTCGAGCCGGTCCGGGTCGGTGAACGCCTTCGGGTCGCGGGCGGCCGAACCGAGCAGCGCGGCGATCTTCGTCCCCGGTCGCACCACGTGTCCGGCGATCTCGACCCGCTCGGTCGCGGTCCGTTCGAAGAGCTGCAGCGGCGCGTCGAATCGGATCAGCTCCTCCACGGCGGTCGGCAGGACGCCGGGCTCGGCGACCAGCCGATCCCACTGCGCGCGGTGCCCCAGCAGGGCGTGCACACCGTTGCCGATCACATTGACCGTGGCCTCGTGGCCCGCCATGAGCAGCAGGACGGCGGTGGCGACGAGTTCGTCCTGGCTGAGCCGGTCGCCGCCGTCGCGGATCGCAACCAGGTCGCTGACGAGGTCGTCGCCGGGTTCGCGGGCCCGCCGCTCGGCCAGTTCCCGCAGGTAGTCGACGAACTCGGTCGACGCGCGTTCGGCGGCGCGGGCGAGATCGGGCGCCAGGTCGTACTCGTACATCTTCACGATCGAGTTCGACCACGGCCGCAGCATCGGCCGGTCCTCGATCGGCACCCCGAGCAGTTCGGCGATGACCTCGATCGGCAGCGGTTCGGCTAGGTGGGTCAGCAGGTCGGCCGAGCCGTCATCGGCGATCGCGGCGGACAGGCGGGCCACCATCTCCGCCGCCATCGCCTCGACGCGCGGTCGCAGCCGCTGCACGTGACCCCTGGCGAACGCCGCCGAGATCAACCTGCGCAGCCGGGTGTGCGTCGGAGGTTCGTTCTCCAGCAACGAATGGCGGTGCAGCAGGTTGAACGCGGCGAACGCCTCGACCGGCGCCGCGTCCGTCCAGACGCGGCCGAGACCGCGGTGGCGCAGCACCGAGGAACACGCCGAATGTGACACGGCGACGGTCACACCGAGTCCGTCATGCCAGTGCACGTCGCCCTCTGCCCGCAGGCCCGCGAAAACCGGGTACGGGTCGGCGATGAACTCTCGATCGGTGGCGTCGAAGGGCATCACGTCACGGTAGCCACCCGCCACGGAGGGTGCGCGGGTCCATTGGGTAGCGTCCGACGCATCATTTCCGGTCTCGACGAGGAGTTCGCAGATGTCCAGGCGATCCACGGTGAAGAATGCCCGCAAGGCCAAGACCGAGGACACCTCTGGCGTCGGCCCCCGTCAACCCTGCCCCTGTGGCTCGGGCAAGCGCTACAAGGCCTGTCACGGCGGTGAGGGCGGCGCGGTCGACGTCGCCGTCGCGCGGCCGTTCGAGGGGCTCGCGCTCGAATGTGAACTCGTCGCCCTGCGCGAGTTCGTGCCCTCCGGCACGGCGACGCTGCCGCTGACCGTGGGCGAACGCGAGGTCACGCTGGCCACCGTGCTGCCGATGGCCGCCGCGGCGCTCGTCCGTTCGGATGGCGTGGCGTTCGTCGGGCTTCAGGTGCAGACCCGCTCCAGTGACGTCAGCCGCGACATCGCCCGTGCGGTGCGCTGGGTGCTCGACGCGGAACCGGGCGACGTGCTGCCCGTGGTCGGCCCGGAGACCGACTTCGACGCCAAGCGCGACCGTCTGCAGGATCTGGTCGACGCGGAGACCGACGTCGAGTCCGTCGTGCACCCCGACTTCACCTGGTGGATGCCCGAGGGGACCGAGCCGACCAGCGAGGTCACCCTCTCCCTGGAACGCGCCAACGCCGCGATCCTGCCGACCGAGCGCATCGGCCACGGCGCCTACTGGGTCGACGCGGGCGAGAAGGCGCACCTGCGCTGGGTGCGCCCGGAGCCGGAGGAGAAGTTGCTCGCCGCGCTGGCCCGACTGTCCGCCCGAGGCGAGCTGTCCCTCGGTGAGGGCTCCCGCTACGCCGGTTCGTTCCGCGCGCACGGCCTGCTCGTCCCCGTGTGGGACCTCGACCGCGAGTCGCACGCCCGTGAGTGGGCCGAGCCCGTCGAACTGCTCGGCACCCGTATCGACGCCGCACTGGCCTCCCTCGCAGACGAGCCGCTGACCGGCGAGGAACGTCGCGCCCGCGACGGCCTGGTCGGCAGGCAGATCACGATCCGATGATCCTGCACATTCTCGGCCGGGGCGACTGGCCCTCGGCCGAGGTTCGGCCCCCGAGCCTGGAATCCGAAGGTTTCGTGCACTGTTCGGACCCGGGCACGGTCCACCTGCCCGCGGACCGGCTGTACGCGGGCAGGTCCGACCTGATCCTGCTGGAGATCGACCCGACCCTGCTCGGCGTGCCCGTGCGCTGGGAACCGGCGGACCCGCCGATTCCCGGCGGCCCGTGGTTCCCCCACGTGTACGGCCCGATCCCGGCGTCGGCGGTCGTGGCCGTGCACGACTTCCCGCCCGGCCCCGACGGCGGTTTCACGTTGCCGGAGGCGTTGGCGCAGCGCTAGAGCACCTTCAGGCCGACCTGAAACCGAGGCAACCTTCAGCCCACTTCAAGCGTGGTGTTGGTGACGGGGGTTGAAAGGCCGGGAGGGGGTGCCTCGGTGACGGCGACGGTGTCGAAACTGGTGGGTGGCTCCTTGTGGCGCCCCGAGGCGGGTGTCGATGCCCCGGCCACACCGGATCTCGCGGATTTCAGCGAGTTCGTCGCCGCGGCCATGCCCGGTCTGCTGCGCTACGGACACGCGCTGACCGGCAATCCACACGACGCCGCCGACCTGGTCCAGGGCGCGCTGGAGAAGATCGGGTCCCGCTGGGCGGTGATCGTGCGCAAGACGGGTGACCCCCTCGCGTACGCCCGCCGGACGATGGCGAACTCGCATGTGAGCAGGTGGCGGCGGACGCGCCGGGAAAGCCTCGTCTCCGAGATTCCGGACACGGCCGCCAACCGGGAGCGCTACTCGTTCGAGGACGAACCACTCTGGCAGGCACTGCGCGACCTGCCGTCGCGCCAGCGCGCGGTGATCGTGCTGCGGTACTACGAGGGGCTCTCCGAAGGGGAGATCGCGAACACGCTGGGGGTGACCGCGGGGACGGTGAAGAGCCAGGCGAGCAAGGCGATGGCGACATTGCGGGTCAGACTCGCGACGACCGTGGAAGGGGGTCCGAGCCGTGGATCTCGATGACGAACTCGGACGATTGTTCGCCGACGATCGGCTCGACGTCCCGGTCAGGGCCGGTGCGGTCGAAGCCGTGGTCAGTGGGGCACGCCGCGTCCGCAGGCGCCGGATCGCGCTGGCGTCGGCCGGTGGGGCCATGGCGGTGACAGCACTGGTGGTAGGCGGAATCGCGCTGGCCGGTGTCGGCGGGACGCAGTCGCTGCCACCCGCGTCCCAGAACACGGTGACGATCAGCCAGACCAGCAGCGTCGTACCGACGACACGGGTGATCATGCCAACGCTGGTGCCGGGAAACACCGCGACCGGCAGCCAGAGCATCATGCCGCGAAAGTCGACGCCGCCCGCGACCTCCGTGACGACCACACCGCCACCGGCATCATCCGCGGCGATCCCGGCGGGCAGGCTGATCGGGCCGATGGCGTATGGCGATGTCCAACTCGGGACTTCGTGGGACGTCATGCGCGCGAGCGGTGTCGTCGACGAAGCCCGCAAGCAGGTCACGCCGTCCGGCTGCCTGAAGTACCCCTTACGTATCGGAGGCAAGAACGATGGATTCGTGTGGGGGGCCGAGGAGGCCGGTGTTCAGGGCCTGGCGCCCAACCAGCTCGTGCACACCCCGGAAGGCGCGCAGATCGGCTGGCCGATCGAGCGGGTGCGTGACATTTACGTGAACGCGAACATGGAGGTGGTCGACCTCGGTGGTGGGACGCTGGAGGTCAGGTCGCCGATAGGGGTGGGACCGAGATATCGATTCGGCTTCGGAAACGGCACGGTGACGAGTATCGGGATCACCACTTCCGGTCAATATTGCGTGAGTTGACCGATCGGCGATCGCTCCGGTAGCCGGACTCCCGCCGTTGTCGAAGTTGGTGATTGTCGGGGTAGAGGGGTTTTCGGTTTCTTTGGGGGAAGGTGTGGCGGCCTTGGACGATTTCGCGGAGTTCGTCGGTGCGGCGATGCCGGGTTTGTTGCGGTATGGCCACGCGCTGACGGGCGATCCGCATGACGCGGCTGATCTTGTCCAGGGGGTTCTGGAGCGGGTGGGGGCCCGGTGGCACTCGGTGGTGAAGGCCGGCGACCCGCTGGCGTACACGCGACGGGCGATGGCGAACGCGCATGTGAGCAGGTGGCGGCGCCGGCGCCGGGAGAATCTGGTCTCCGACGTGCCGGACGCGGCGGGTGCCGAGCAGCGGTACACCTTCGAGGACGAGCCCCTGTGGCAGGCGATGCGGGACCTGCCGCCGCGTCAGCGCGCGGTCCTGGTGCTGCGGTATTACGAGAACCTGTCCGAGGCCGAGATCGCCGATGTGCTCGGGGTGAGTGCCGGGACGGTGAAGAGCCAGGCCCACAAGGCGAAAGCGACATTGCGCTCCACACTCGCGGTCTGAGCGGTATTCACTGAATTCCGTTCCGGCAACGGGAAAGACGGGCGCGTCCATATCCCTTGATGCACGCATGCGCACATATGTAGTGTTTCCGCACCCGGGGGATCGGACCGCGCTAGCTGAGACGGAATCGGCGACCACGTGACCAGGATGCTCGCCATCGAAGCCAGACCGGCGAAGAGCACCCTCGTCGGCCGGTCGGGTTTCGTCGTGGCCATCGAAGCCGCGTCGGCGGCCGGTCAGGGGGTGCTGCTCGTAGGTCCGCGCGGGATCGGCAAGTCGGCGCTTCTCACAGCCGTCGCGGACGCGGCGCGCGAGCGTGGTGAGACCGTCCTGCGGCTCGACTGTGCCGAATCCGAGCGGTCGATGGCCTTCCAGGGGTTCACCGACCTGGTCGGGTCGCTGCCACCCGAGTCCATTCGGGACATCGCGCCGGAACATCGACCGTGGGTGCGGGCGGCGTTGAGCGGGCGCGTTCACGGCGACCCGAGGATTCGCGAGGCGTGTCGGATCGGGTGGCACGCGTTGGTGGACCGGTGCGCGTCGCGGGCACCGGTGCTGCTGGTCGTCGACGACGCGCAATGGCTCGACCCGGCCTCCGCCGAGGTTTTCGCCTATGCGGCGCGGCGCCTGCGGGATCGGCCGGTGCGCGTCGTCCTCGCCGGGCGATGGGTCGACGACGCGCACGAACGCGTTACGCGGTCGTTGCTGCCACCTCCCGTCGCGGTGCTGACCGTGCCACAGCTCAACCTGACCGATGTGGCGGTTCTCCTTGAACAGCAAGGACTTCCGGCGCGCACGGTGTCCAAGATCCACGCCGATTGCGCGGGCAACCCGCAGCTGGCCCTGGCGCTCGCCGCCAGCCGAGGAATCCTCTCGGCGGGCGTGCCACACCGGGTGGCGGTGCTGGTGCACGACAAGTTCGCGAGCCTGCCCGCGCGGTGCCGCGAGACGCTGCTGGTCTGTGCGCTCGCCGTCCGGCCGTCCATCCGACTGCTGCTGCGGGCGGGCCGGTGCGACGCCGAGACAGACATCGCCAGGGCGATCGAGGCCGGACTCGTGGTCAGCGATGGCGAGCACATCCGTTTCACCCCACCGGAAGCGGCGACGGTCGTCGCCCGGTCGGCGACCTCGGCACAGCGCGGTGAGCTGCACTTGGTACTCGCGGGCGCGGTGACGTTCAGCGCCGAAGCCGACCGACACCGCGCGCTGGCCACCGACCGCCCGGACCCGGATCTCGCCCGCTCGCTCGGAGACGCGGCCGCGCACGCGCTGCGTCGGGGAGTCAGGGACCTGGCCGCCGAACTGTTCCTGCTCGCCGCCGACCACGCCCCTCAGGAACTGGAGGCCAGCCGGGTCGAGTGGCTGGTCGAGGCGGCTGAGATCGGTGCCAACGCCTGCCTGCCAGACATCGTGACGAGGGCGGCGAGGGCGGTGTTGGCGGCTGATGCTCAAGCGGCGCAACGGGTCCGGGTGCGACTCGCGTTGCTGCGACTCGCGGGGCAGGGCTCACCAGCGGTTGCTGAGACGCTGGCCGCCGTCAGCACGGACGCGGCAGGTGACTCCGAGTCGCTGACCTTGATCCACCTCTGGCGGGCCTGGTCGGCGTACGCCCGCGGTGACTTGGCACTCGCGGACAGTGAGGCCGCCACCACCGTGGACCTCGCCAGACTGCGCGCGGACGCCACCACGGAGTCGCTCGCACTTGCCTTGCGCGCGTTGACGATGCGCCTGACCGGTCGACTCGACTACACACTCGCGCTGGAGAAGGGCCTCGCGCTGGCCGACCCGGACGCGGACGGCCTGCGGCACTGTGGCCCCCGATTCATCAGCACCAGGTTCGCCGCCTTCGATGACCGGCTGGTCGATGCCCATGAGGACCTGCTGGGCCTGCTGGCCACCGTCGAGCGTGGCACGGCCGAGGAGTTGTCGAGCGTGCTGCGCGTGTTGGCGGAGGTCTCGGCGCGGCAGGGCCGGTGCCAGGACTCGATCGGTTTCGCCGACCGGGCGATTCGGATCGCGGGTGAATCCGGGCTGAGGCCGGGGCCGAGCTGGTACGGCGGCGCCGTGGCCGAACTCGCGGGTGGCAGCATCGCCCGCGCCGAGATCTACGCCAAGGGCGGGCTGCGCGCTGCCGAAGACGACAACGACGTGGTGTTCCGGCGCAACCACCTGCACGTCCTCGGCCAAATTCGGCTGCGCCAAGGCGACATACCCGAGGCGGTGCGGGTGCTGCGGCTCATCCGCGACCTCGATGACGCCAGCGGCATCAACGATCCGACGATGGTGCGGTGGCACGGCGACCTCGCGGCCGGGCTGATCCTCGTCGGCGAGATGGCCGAGGCGGAACGGGTCATCGGCGGCGCGCGGGACGCACTCGCCGGACGTCCGCACAGCGTCGGCGCGCACGCCTGCCTCGACCGCGCTGAGGCCGCGCTCCTCACCGCGCGCGGACAAACCGGAGTGGCACTGGAACGGCTACACGCGGCCGTGTTGGCGTTCCAGACGCTCGGGCAGCCGCTGGAACGCGGCCACTGCCTGCTGGTCGAGGCTCAGATCGAGCGCAGACGCAGGCACTATTCCGCCGCCAGGGCCGCGGTGGAGGCGGCCCTGTTGCTGTTCATCGGTGCCGGTGCGACGCCGTGGATCGGCCAGGCCGAGACGCTGCTGGCCCGGCTGTCCGACATCGGCGACAACGGCGGCACGCTCACCGCGTCGGAGGCCCGCATCGCCGCGATGGTCGGCGAAGGTGCGACGAACCAGGAAATCGCCGATCAGCTCTACCTCAGCGTGAAGACCGTCGAGTCGACGCTCACCAAGATCTACCGCAAACTCGGCATCCGTTCGCGCATCCAGCTCGGCGCGCGCCTGCGTTCGGGCTGATCCGGGTCGGGTTTCAAGGGTTCTCCCCGTATCCCCCCGTCACCGCGAAATCTACCGTCAATCGAAGGTCATCCGAGGGACGGCCCGCGTCGCGGGCTGGGTTGTCGGCGGACCCACTTACCCCTGCCCTGCCCTACTCGCCCACATTCTCGGGTTGAAGGAGTCGGAAGTGAGACGCACCCTGCTAACCACCGTGCTGGCGGCCGCGACAGCGGTCAGCGGCGCGGTTGTCGCCGTCGCGCCAGCGACAGCGGCACAACCACCGGAACAGCCACCACAGGCCCAAACCACGCAGGCGACCGCGGTCGCGGTCGCCGACGCGCATGTCGAGGCCAACGGCGCCCAGTACTTTGTCGGCGCGAATGACGAGGTCGTCCGTACCGGGATCACCACCGGCGGCAACGGAGTCAACTACGTCAGTTATGACCGCACTCACCGGGGCCTCCCTGTGGTCGGTGGCGACTTCGTCGTCGTCACCAACGCCTCCGGCGCGGTCGTTAACACCAGCGTTGCCCAAGACCGCGTGCTGAACGTCACCAGCAAGGCGACAGTCTCGGCTCAGCAGGCCAAGACCACATCTCGGACCCAGCTCACCCAGGTCACCGGGGCAGACGCGCCGCGTCTGGTGGTGTTGGCCTGGGGCACGCCGAGCCTGGCGTGGGAGACCGTCGTGCGCGGGACCGGCGACCACGGACCGAGCATCCTGCACGTGTTCGTCGACGCCGCCACCGGACAGGTGGTCGCCTCCTACGACGAAGTCAGGTCGGGCACCGGCAAGGGCGCCTACTACGGCGACGTCTCCATCGACACGTCCGGTTCCGGCTCTTCGTACTCGATGACCGACACCACCCGGCCCGGCATCAAGTGTGGCCCCCAGAGCGGCTCCGCTTACACCGGCACGGACAACGCCTGGGGCAACGGCAACGCGACCGACCTGGAAACCGCCTGCGTCGACGCCCTCTACGGCGTGCAGAAGCAGTCGAACATGATGTCGGAGTGGTACGGCCGCAACGGCATCGACGGCCGGGGCAACGGCTTCCCGCTGCGCGTCGGCCTCGCCCAGGCCAACGCGTTCTGGAACGGCAGCTACACCAACTACGGCTACTCGAACAACCGCACGCAGCAGGCCGTCGCGATCGACATCGTCGCGCACGAGAACGGCCACGCCATCTTCTCCAACACCCCCGGCGGCGCCGGTAGCGGCAACGAGAACGGCGGTATCAACGAGGGCACCGGCGACATCTTCGGCGCGCTGGTCGAGGCGTATGTGAACAGCCCGATGGACCCGCCGGACTACCTGGTCGGCGAAGAGATCAGCCTGGTCGGCAGCGGCGAGATCCGAAACATGTACGACCCCTCCCAGGAGGGCGACCCGAACTGCTTCTCCAGCGCCATCCCCAACACCGAGGTCCACTCGGCCGCGGGCCCGCTCAACCACTGGTTCTACCTGCTCGCCGAGGGCAACAACCCCGGCGGCGGCAAGCCGAGCAGCCCGATCTGCTCCGGTGGCCCCTCGTCGGTGACCGGCGTCGGCATCCGTGAGGCGGGCAAGGTCTTCTACAACGCCCTGCTGGCGAAGACCTCGTCGTGGAAGTACGTCAACGTCCGGACGGCGTCGCTGAGCGCGGCGAAGAACCTGTACCAGGACTGCACGGTCTTCAACTCCGTCAAGGCAGCGTGGAACGCCGTCTCGGTGCCCGCGCAGTCCGGCGAAGCGACCTGCACCGCGGAGAACAACGACTTCTCCCTGTCGTCGTCGCCCGCCTCGGGCACGGTCTCGCAGGGCTCGTCGGTCAACACGACGATCTCCACGACGACCACCTCGGGCACCGCGCAGAACGTGACGCTGTCCGCGTCCGGCCTGCCCAGTGGCGCGACCGCGAGCTTCAGCCCCACCTCGGTGACCTCGGGTAACGCCTCCACGCTGACCATCAGCGCCGGAGCGTCCACCCCGACAGGCACGTACAACGTGACTGTCACCGGCACCGGTGGCGTGACCCGCACGACCACCTACTCGCTCACCGTGCAAACGGGCGGCGGTGGCGGAACGTGCGAGGGCACCAATGGCGACGATGTGGCCATCGGCGACAACCAGACCGTGGAAAGCACCATCACGATTTCCGGTTGCTCGACGGCTCCGTCCTCGACCAGCACGGTCCCGGTCAAGGTCGTCCACACCTACCAGGGTGACCTCGTGGTCAACCTGGTCGCGCCGGACGGCACCGCCTACCCGCTGCAGAACCGCACGGGCGGCAGCGCGGACAACATCGACAAGACCTTCACGGTCGACCTGTCGAGCGAAACCGCGAACGGCGCGTGGAAACTGCGCGTGCAGGACGTCGCCAACGGCGACATCGGCCGCATCGACACGTGGTCGCTCAACCTGGGTGGCGGTGGCACCCCCGCTGACGACTTCTCCTTGGGCCTGTCCCCGGCCTCGGGTTCGGTCGCCCGTGGTTCCTCGGTGAACACGACGGTGAACACGGCGACTACCTCGGGTAGTGCGCAGAATGTGGCGTTGTCCGCGTCGGGTTTGCCTGCCGGTGCGACGGCGAGTTTCAGTCCGTCGTCTGTCACTTCGGGTAGCT
>JALZNB010000064.1 GCA_030857905.1 Actinomycetota bacterium | reverse complement strand
ATCCTGGCGCCGGTCGACTCGGCCAACCGCAACACGGCGGTGAGCAGGCCGGGCACCTGGGCGGCGCGCTCGCCGACCAGGATGACCGCGCCCGAGGCACCGAGTGCGTCGATGACGTCCGGGGCGTGCGTGCCGAGACCGTCCAGTGCGGCGGGCTCGGCGCCGGGGGCGACGGCGAGCAGCGTGCCGAAGGTCTTCTCCACGCTCGGGCTGGTCCACTGCCCGAGGTGGAAGACCGCGGTCTTGCCCTTGCGAGCCGCTTTGCGCAGCCGCAGGAACACGATCGGCGCTTCCTCTTCCGGCTCGAACGCCACGGTGAGCACTGCGGGCGCCTTCTCGATGCCCGCGAAGGTGACGCCGGTGTCCGGGGTGGTGCCCACGACGGTCGAGGCGAGGAAGTCCAGCTCCTCGGCCGAGTGCGGGCGGGACCGGAAGTCGATGTCGTTGGTGCGCAACGCGATCCGGGCGAACTTGGCGTAGGAGTAGGCGTCCTCGACGGTCAGCCGACCACCGGCGAGCACAGCGGCACCCTTGCCGCCGCGAGCCTTGAGCAGGCCCTCGGACGCGATTTGCAGCGCGTCGGTCCAGCTCGTCTCGACCAGTTCACCGGTCTTGGCATCACGCACCAGCGGCCGGGTGATCCGGTCGGCCGCACCCGCGTAGCGGAAGGCGAAGCGGCCCTTGTCGCAGATCCACTCCTCGTTGACCTCGGGGTCGTCGCCCGCGAGCTTGCGCATGACCTTGCCGCGCCGCCAGTCGGTGCGCTCGGCACAACCCGACGAGCAGTGCTCGCACACGCTCGGGGTGGACACGAGGTCGAACGGGCGCGAGCGGAACCGGTAGGCGGCGCTGGTGAGCGCGCCGACCGGGCAGATCTGGATGGTGTTGCCGGAGAAGTACGACTGGTTGCGGCCCCCGGCGTGACCGTCGATCTCGGCCGTGGCCGCCGTGCCGATCTGCTGCTCTGGACCGCGTTCCAACAGTTCGAGGAAGTTGTGGTCGCCCGCGATCTCCTTGGAGAAACGGGTGCAGCGCTGGCAGAGCACGCAGCGCTCGCGGTCGAGCAGCACCTGGGTGCTGATCGGGATCGGCTTGGCGAAGGTCCGCTTGGTCTCGTGGAACCGCGAGTCCGTGCGACCGTGCGCCATCGCCTGGTTCTGCAACGGGCACTCGCCGCCCTTGTCGCAGATCGGGCAGTCGAGCGGGTGGTTGATGAGCAACAGCTCCATCACACCCTGCTGCGCCTTGTCCGCGACCGGCGAGGTGAGCTGGGTCTTGACCACCATGTCGTCACCGACGGTCATGGTGCACGAGGCCTGCGGCTTGGGCATCGGACGCCCGCCCATCTCGACCTCGACAAGGCACTGACGACACGCGCCCGCCGGTTCGAGCAGCGGGTGGTCGCAGAACCGGGGGATCTCGATGCCGAGGCGCTCCGCGGTGCGGATGAGCAGCTCACCCTTGGGCGCGATGACCTCTCGGCCATCGATCGTCAACCGCACGTGCCCCTCGGGCACCGGCACCTTGTCGGTCGGAGGTGTCTCCGGCGCGATGGTCATGAGTGCGCTCCAGCGAGTTCGGGCTTGCGGTTCTGGTCGCACAGGGCGAGGAACTCGTCGCGGAAGAACTGGATGCCACTGGTGATCGGGGCGACAGCACCGTCACCGAGCGCGCAGAACGAGCGGCCGAGCACGTTGTCGCACACGTCGAGCAGGGTGTCGATGTCGGACTCGGTGCCCGCACCGGCGACCATGCGCTCCAGGATTCCGGCCAACCAGTAGGTGCCCTCACGACAGGGAGTGCACTTGCCGCAGGACTCGTGCTCGTAGAACTGGGTCCACTTCATCACGGCCCACGGCACGGACACGGTCTCGTTGAAGATCATGACCGCTGTGGTGCCCAGCAGCGAACCGGCTTCGGCCGCGCCCTCGAAGTCCAGTGGCACGTCGAGGTGTTCGGCGGTGAACATCGGCGTGGACGAACCACCCGGCGTCCAGAACTTCAGCGGGATGCCGTCCTTCATGCCGCCCGCGAGTTCCAGCAGTTCCCGCAGCGTCGTGCCGAGCGGAGCCTCGTACTGCCCTGGCTTCTCGACGTGGCCGGAGATCGAGTAGATCTTCGGTCCCGGCGACTTCTCGGTGCCCATGGTGCGGAACCAGTCGGAGCCACCGTTGATGATGAACGGCACGCTGGCGATGGTCTCGACGTTGTTGACCGTGGTCGGAGCCGAGTACAGGCCCGACGCCGCGGGGAACGGCGGCTTGAGTCGCGGCTGACCCCGGCGACCCTCCAGCGAGTCCAGCAGCGCGGTTTCCTCGCCACAGATGTAGGCGCCCGCGCCCGCGTGCACGGTGATGTCGAGGCCGTACCCGGAACCGAGGATGTCGGCGCCCAGGTAGCCCGCCTCGTACGCCTCACGCACGGCGGCGTTGAGGCGGCGGATGCAGTGCAGGGCCTCGCCGCGCACGTAGATGAAGCAGTGGTGCGAGCGCATCGCGTACGAGGCGATGACACAGCCTTCGATCAGCGAGTGCGGGTCCGCCATCATCAGCGGGATGTCCTTGCAGGTTCCCGGCTCGCCCTCGTCGGCGTTGATCACCAGGTAGTGCGGCTTGTCCTCGTTCTGCGGCATGAACGACCACTTCACGCCCGCCGGGAAGCCAGCGCCGCCCCGGCCGCGCAGACCGGAGTCCTTGACCATCTGCACGAGCTGCTCCGGGGTACCGCCCAGCGCCTTGCGCAACGCGGTGTAGCCCTCAAGCTGTTCGTAGGTCTTGAGCGACCACGACGTCGGCGAGAGCCAACGCTTCGTCAGGACCGGGGTGACCGGGGTGGGTTTGTTCGGACCAGTCATTTCTTCTGCACCTCCGGCAGGGCCACGTCGTTCGGCATCGACGGCGCGGTCCAGCCGCTGTCCTGGGCCAACTTGGCCCCACGCAAGGTCTCCACGGCGGCGGACCGGCCGTCGACACCGGCGCGGTAGGTGGCTTCGTCCTCGGGGAAGAAGCCGGCCAGCTCCAACTCGGCCGTGCGGAAGTCACGCAGCGGGGCCCCCCGGGTCGGGTCGGGCTTCTCGCCTCGACGCAGTGCGTCGACGAGAGCGACCGCCGACTCCGGGGTCTGGTTGTCGTAGAACTCGTAGTTGACCTGGAGCACCGGACCGAGGTCGCAGGCCGCGAGACACTCGGCGTGTTCGAGGGTGATCGAACCGGGTGTGCCCGGCTCCCCCACGGTCTCGTTGTGCCCCAAGCGCTTGCCGTCCTCGCCGAGGTGCTCGCCGAGCCGCCGGTAGATCTCGTCGCCGCCGAGCACCGCGCACAGCGTGTTGGTGCAGACGCTGACCAGGTGCTCACCGCAGGTCTTGCGCTTGTACATCGTGTAGAACGTCGCCACCGCGCTGACCTCCGCGGTGCTCAGGTTCAACTGGAGCGCGCAGAACCGGATGCCCGCCTGGCTGACCCGGCCCTCCACCGACTGCACCAGGTGCAGCATCGGCAGCAGCGCGGAGCGGTCGACCGGGTAGCGCGCGATGATCGCCTGCGCCTTGGCCACGATGTCGGCACCGAAGACGCTGAGGTCCTCGGCGGTGGAAACCGTGCTGCCCGCACCCGCGGGAGTGATCGCCGCGACGTCCACATCGGACACTGTCGACTGGTGGGTCTCCCCGGCGCCGACACTGGAACCGCCATAGGTCGAACCGGTGCTGAGACCGTTGTCCGTCATCGGTCGACACCTCCCATCACCGGGTCGATCGAGGCGACGGCGGCGATCACGTCGGCCACCTGTCCGCCCTCGGACATCGCGGGCATCGACTGCAGGTTCACGAAACTTGGGTCGCGCACGTGGACGCGCAGCGGACGGGTGCCGCCGTCGGAGACCACGTGGTAGCCCAACTCGCCACGCGGCGACTCGATCGGCACGTACACCTGGCCCGCGGGCACCGCGAAGCCCTCGGTGACCAGCTTGAAGTGATGGATCAGCGACTCCATCGACTGCCCCATGATCTTGCGGACGTGGTCAAGGGAGTTGCCCATGCCGTCCGCGCCGATGCTGAGCTTGGCGGGCCAGGCGACCTTCTGGTCGGCGACCATCACCGGGCCGGGCTCCAGCTTGTTGAGCGCCTGCTTGATGATCCGCAGCGACTGGTGCATCTCCTCGACGCGGAGCAGGTACCTGGCGAAGGAGTCGGCCGCGTTCGAGGTGGGCACCTCGAAGTCGTACTCCTCGTAGCCGAGGTACGGGTCGGTCTTGCGCAGGTCCCAGGCCAGACCCGCGGAACGCAGGATCGGGCCGGTGATACCGAGCGCGAGACACGCGTCGACCGGCAGATAGCCGACACCGACCAGGCGGTTGCGCCAGATCGGCTGGCCCGTGAGCAGCTTGTCGTAGTCCGGCAGGCGCTTGAGCATCACCTTGACGAACTCGGTCGTCTTCTGGTGGTAGTCGTCTGGAAGGTCCTGGGCGAGACCGCCCGGCCGGATGAACGCGTGGTTCATCCGCAGCCCGGTGAGGTGCTCAAGCAGGTGCAGCGCTTCCTCGCGCTCCCGGAAGCCCGACGTCATCGCGGTGAGCGAACCCAGCTCCATGCCGCCGGTGGCGAGCGCGACCAGGTGCGAGCTGATCCGGTTGATCTCCAGCAGCAGCACCCGGATGATCTGCGCCCGGCGCGGCACCTCGATGCCGAGCAGCTTCTCGATCGACATGCAGTAGGCGGCTTCGTTGGACAGCGGCGCCAGGTAGTCCATGCGGGTCACGAAGGTGACGCCCTGGGTCCAGCTGCGGTACTCGATGTTCTTCTCGATACCGGTGTGCAGGTACCCGATCACCGAACGAGCCTGGGTTACCGTCTCGCCTTCGAGTTCGAGCACCAGACGCAGCACGCCGTGCGTCGACGGGTGCTGCGGACCCATGTTGATGATGATGCGCTCGTCATGGGTGGCGTCCTCGAGCACCTCGTCCCAGTCGCCGCCGGTGACCGTGTAAACCCGGCCCTCGGTGGTCTGGCGCTCCTGCGCCTCGGCGACGGTCTCTTCTGCCTGGGTGTCGTTGGCGGTCACGAGTACGACCTCCGCTGGTCCGGCGGAGGAATCTCCGCGCCCTTGTACTCCACGGGAATCCCGCCGAGCGGGTAGTCCTTGCGCTGGGGGTGCCCGTCCCAGTCGTCCGGCATCAGGATGCGGGTGAGGGCGGGGTGACCGTCGTAGACGATCCCGTACATGTCCCAGCCCTCCCGCTCCTGCCAGTCGGCGGTCGGGTAGACCGCGACAACCGACGGGATGTGGGCGTCATCGACGTCGACGGCGACTTCCAGCCGAACGCGGCGGCGGAACGTCATCGACGTCAGGTGATAGACCGAGTGCAGCCGCTGCGGGATGTCGACCCCGTAGTCCACGACGGACACCGAGCTGCACAGCTCGAAGCGCAGCGCGGGCTCGTCGCGCAGGGCCCAGCACAGCGCGACCAGGTGCTCGCGGCGCACGTAGTAGGTGATCTCGCCGCGATCGACGGTGACCTGCTGGATGGCCTCGGTCGGGATCTCGCGGGCGGCCATCGCGGCGAGCAGGTCGTCGGTCAGCTCGTCGAACCAGCCGCCGTACGGGCGCTCCGCCGGGGCCGGACTGAAGGCGGGCAGTCGCAGGCCGCCGAAACCGGAGGTGTCGCCGGTGCCCGCGATGCCGAACATGCCGGTGCGGGCCTTGCCCGACACCAGGGGTTCGATCGGCTCCTGGTGCTCGGCCGGGCGGGCCAGGGTGTTGTCCGGCTCGACGCCGGTGTCCGGGCGGGCGGCGCTGGAGCTCTCGTCGCCGATCTCGTGACCGGGCGCGTCGGCCTTGGCCGTGGTGGGGTCTGTGTCGTCAGCCATTCCGGGTCACTTCTTCGCGAACTTGACCATGGACGGGATCATTTCTGTGCGCTCGCCGCTGGCCGCGCGAATGGCGGCCCTGGTGGCGTTGATCGGCTCGTCACCGATCTTGGCGTGCAGCTTGAGGATCGCGTCGAGCAGCGCCTCGGGCCGAGGCGGGCACCCGGGCAGGTACATGTCGACCGGCACGATGTGGTCGACGCCCTGGACGATCGCGTAGTTGTTGAACATGCCGCCGGACGATGCGCACACGCCCATGGCCAGCACCCAGCGCGGCTCGGCCATCTGGTCGTAGATCTGGCGCAGCACCGGCGCCATCTTGTTGCTCACCCGGCCAGCGACGATCATCAGGTCGGCCTGCCTCGGCGAGGCGCGGAACGCCTCCATGCCGAAGCGCGCGATGTCGTAGCGCGGACCGCCGGTGGTCATCATCTCGATGGCGCAGCAGGCGAGCCCGAAGGTGGCTGGCCACAGGGAGTTCTTGCGCCCCCAGTTCACCAGCTTCTCCAAGCTGGCCAGCATGATCCCGTTAGGGAGTTTTTCCTCGATACCCATGGTGTCTGCTTCCCTTCCCCGCCGTCAGTTCCAGTCGAGGCCGCCGCGACGCCAGACATAGGCGTACGCGAAGCCGACCGTTGCGATGAACAAGAAGATCTCGACCAGTCCGAACAACCCGAGGACGTCCGCGGAGACCGCGAACGGGTAGAGGAACACCATCTCGATGTCGAACAGGATGAAGAGCATGGCCGTCAGGTAGTAGGCGACCGGCACCCGGCCACCACCGACGATGGGCTGCGGCGACGGCTCGATCCCGCACTCGTAGGCCTCGAATTTGGCGCGGTTGTAGCGCTTCGGGCCCACCAGGGGTCCGAGTAGCGCGGAAAAGACCGCGAAGGCAGCCGCGACGACGAACATCACGACCAGGGGCAGGTAGAGCCCCAGGTTCGAGGATGCGTCCCCGGACTGCGCGGTCACTGTCGAGGTTTGCGACAACATCGACACTGCCAACATCGACATCAGGCGTCCTTTCCCGCTTCCTCCGGCCGGAACCCTATGCAGGGTGGTTCTCACCACCACTTGTTAGGACTGCCTAACCGATCGGGCGATGCTTGTGAAAACATTCACAAGAGAAACCGTGGTGTTGTGACTGCCTTCACCGCATCGAAGCCAGTGTAGGACGCGGCTCACAAAGCTCAACGCGACCCCCTCGGCAACTCTCCGTGTCCGAAGAGTGGGTGCCGAGAAGGCCGCGAACCGCGCTCGCGCAGTGCTTGCTGTTGCTAATGAACTACGGCGTCGACCTGCGGGCGAACTCGCCGGACCTGATCTCGGCGAGCAGGCCGGTGATGTCGATTCGCAGTGTCGGCCCGGTCGGGTTCTTGCTGTCCCGCAGCCGGTCGAGCGATCCGACCACTTCAACACACTCGTTGGCATTGCCGCTGAAGCTGGACTTCCGCCACACCTCTACACATGCGTTGGCGTTGCCGCTGAAGCTACTTTTTCGCCAGGGGTTGCTGTTCGTCATCGTCCCTCAAGTCGGTTCAGTACCTCCCGGATCAGATCCGCCGACCGATCCGGCTGGAACGCCACGTTCTGGCTGACGTGATCGAACGTCGTGATGAACGCGGCGACATCCTCAGGATTCTCCACTGTCGCACCGCCTGCGGCGTACTCAAGGTAAACCGAACCAAGATCGTCATCGTCATCGAACCCCAGGATGATCGCCGACCCGGACATCGCGCCGTATGCACCTGCGGCAAACGGCACGATTTGTACGGTCACGTTGGGCCACTCGCCCACGGCGAGCAGGTGCCGAAGTTGTTCCGCCATGGTCGCCGTGGTGCCCACCACTCGGCAGATCACCGCCTCATCGATCACTGCGTGCAACTGAAGCGGGTTGTCCTTGGTAAGCAACCTCTGTCGCCCTTGCCGCTCGTCGGCCGCCCGCTTTTCCCAGCCTTCAGGGCGTTTCCGGTTGAATGGCCAGGCCGCGTCAGCGATGGCGGAGGCATATCCAGGGGTCTGCAACATCCCCGGAATCGCGGCGGACTCCATGGTGCGTTCGGTCGCCGCTTCCGACTCGCTGCGACGGAAGTCCACATAGGTCGAGGCCAGATCGGAGGCGTGCTCCACGGTGGCGACCCGCTGCTTGGCGGCCTTCAACAGGCGAATCGCCTCGGCCCGCTCGGCGTCGGTCACGTTGTAGAGACCGAGGATCGCGTGCAACAGGTGCTGGTTCGGCACCTGGTGGCCACTCTCCATCCTGGTGATCGTGGTCATGGCCACGTCCATCAATTCGCCGACCCGCTCCGGCATCAAGGCAGGATCGACACGCTTGCGCAGGAAGGTCATGTACTTGCCGAGTTTGACCTTTCGGCGGTTCCGCTCCGATGGCATGGCGACACCTTAGCGACGCTGCGTAACCCTCACCAGTACTCGATCGGGGGACTGCGCAGCGCAACATGCGCGCGATAGGTTGCGCTTGTCGGCGGGCACCAACGCCGGTACCCAACGATCGAAGGCGAACCCATGAGCGACGTCATCACCAGCACTTACTCCACGATCAGGGACAACGACTCCACCAAGGTCGCCGTGAGCAAAGACGGCGTCTTCGAAATCACCTTCGGCGGGATGTTCAGCAGCAACCTGACCCTCGAACTGAGCAGGCGAGCCGCCCGAGCCATGGCCACCAACCTCACCAACGCCATCACCAAGTTCGAGGCGACCCAGGACGAGCCCAACCCCGATCAGCGCGAACTGACGGGAGGCGACGAGGACGGCGAGCCCGACCCCTTGCCCTCGGGAAGCAGGTGACACCCTGTTCGCAGGGACAGAATCGTACTGAGTTTGGTCCCGAAGATGAGCTCGCCGCCATACTGGTCATGAAGTGATATCTCATGGTCGCCAGGCCGGTCGACCACCGTGATCAGATCACCAAATCCATATCGACCAGCGATCTCGGTGACGATTCGCACCGCTGCGGGCCACTTCTCGTCCGGAAGATTTCCTTCCGAATACCAACCCGAAAGTCCTCGAGACTCCTTGAATTTTTGATCTACGGCCGGATAGTCGCGACATCCTGAACTACTCTGTTTGTAGCCGTTGATCCATGAAGATAGTCCCAGATCGGCGACGACCTGCCGTCGAATTGCCGCTCTCATCTCCTCATAACGTTCCGCGATCGTGTCGATATCGGGACGGGAAAGCATTTCCTCGTACTGGGCCGCGCTTTCAGCGCTGGTCGTCTCCACGGTGTCCCGGGGTGCCGGTGGCGTAGGCGAGCCGCATGCGGTCAACGTGATCACTAGGACCAGAAGGCGGTGCGAGCTTTTCCAACGCCAATGAGACGCCCCATACTCCTTTCGCGTATTGCCGATCATCACCGGTCAACGCCACTGTTGACGCCGCCAATAATGTTGGCCATGCTCCATTCGGTGGTAGTATATTTGTCGCCAGCTCGAAGGTACTCGCTGTGCCCAGAAGAGGCGTCAAAGTATCGCCCGTCAGGCGCGGTGTACCCGTGCGTGGACAGTTGCGCCATATCGTCCATCATAAACGGAGCCTCACCGTGGTGCCCAGCAGCTCCAATATTGACGACCATGTCGTCCGGCGCACCCATGTTGTAGCTGTGATCTTGTGGTACATGCAATTCAGCCGCACTGTCGACCCCAAGACCGGGGGAACCAAACACCACAACCTCGTCCACTCCGGTATTCGGGTGGTCTCGCAATGCGATTCCAGTCGTCAACGAGCCGTACGAGTGGCCAAGCGCGGTCAGATGCGGGTCGGTGGCACTCCCGACATTGATGCCCTCCAGGAACGGCGCCAGACGGTTGGCGCCATCGGTCGCTCGATCATCGGAGACCGCGCCTAGCGCATCCAAGCCATCCGTGGTGGGCGGCTCATAGTTCAGCCAAGTCACGACCGCCACCGTTTCGTTCGATCTACTCGCACGACTCAATTCATCCAAGGTCCGTTGTTTCAGTTCGTCCATGTCCTCGTCGTACCCGGCATGCTTTCGCCGACGTTGGAGTTCATGCCAGGGGTGAACACCGCAACGTGGTCCGCGTTGTTCACATCGCCGTTGGCCACCGCGGCCCGAGCCCGCTCGCCAGAGGTGTCCAGTACGAGCAGGTATCGATCTTCGTGGCGGAGCATGGTTTCGACGCCGTCCAAGGACTTGAGCTTCGCTTCGATCCGGTCGAACTCTTCGAGATCTCCGGCCGCTTGGGCGTGGGTTCGCTCCTGCTCCAACCGTTCTCGCTCGATGGGGATGCGGGCGCGGTTGGCCTTGTCCCGGTCCGCTGCGGGAACTCCGTCGAGATTGCCGATCAGGTCAGGTCGGTTGGCCAGGATCCACGCCTTCTCGCCTGCCCCAAGGCTGGCGTACCAACCCGCGTTGTCCGCTGGAGTGCCACCGCGAGGCGGTTCGATCATCGAGAGATGCCCGGCACCGGCTCCAGCACTGGCCGCGCTGGTCAGGCTGTCTCCAGGCCCGCCAGTCACCTGGCCGTCAAGAATGTTCCGCAGGACGCGGGACAAGTCGTCGTCGATGTCGTTGGCTCGCCGCAGGACCTGTTCCACGCGGTCGATCAGCTCGGCTTTCATTCGTTCCCGCTCACGGGCGAGTTCGGCGCGCTGATTCTCGTCGGTGGGCTCGTTCCGAGGACCGTTGTCGTGCACGCCACCGTCGTCCGCGACTCGGAAGGTGTGCGCTTGCGCCAGGTAGTCGATCTCCGCGACAGCGTGGAGGAGCCCGCTCACCGCGTCACCGGTTTCTCCCATCGCCTGACGCATCGCGGAGATCTCGGCGAGATCGTCTTCAAATCCGTCGCGCAACAACCTCAGGCGTCGCGCCGTGGAAACCGCGGTGTCACCGATCCAACTCGGCGTCGCCGCGATGGAGTCCATCTCGTCGGCCAGCCCGAGCATGAGATTGGCCCTGCCGTTCAACTCCCCGGACGCCACGTGCAACGGTTCGGGATCCCACATCCGAACCTCGCCAAAGTTCACCATCAGATGGGTTTCGCGTTTCCGCTGTCGCCGCTGAGCACCCGGAAGTCCCGCGCCGCTGCCTCTTCGTTGGCGAGGTAGGCATCGGCTGACTGCCCGAGAGCATCCGCATGGCCGCCCATCGTGCCGCCCCAGTAGTCGGATGCCTGGCGCCAAGCCACGCCAACCAGGGCCACCAACTCCGTGGAGCCTGATCCGACCATGGCAAGCCGAACCCCGTCCAGCACCACGGCGTCGTCGACCGCGCGGCGTTGCTCCGCGGCCGATCGCGCCGCGCGCCCAGCGGCACGTATTTCCTCGACCTGAACCCCATACCCCGTCATTGCCCCCCTGTCGACGTCCCATCGCATCGTGTCAGCGGAGGCACCGGGGAGTCACGCGATGTGAGGTGATTCGAGTAGTTCTACCCACCTCGCCCTCGGTGCGGGCCGACCGGTCGGTGACGGGTGCCGGGGTGTTGCCCATGGCCGTGATCGACCGGTCAGACGCTGGGCGCCATCCGGGTGGCGGCCATGATCATCTTGTCGAAGGCGTCGCCGTCCTTCGGGTCGTAGAGGCCCGCGAGGAGCTTGAGGACCAGCTTCATCAGCGTCTCGCGCGGCAGGCCGTACTTGGTGGCCGCGCGCATCACCGTCGGGTTGCCGATCAGCTTCGAGAAGACGTTGCCCAGGCGGTAGTAGCTGCCCAGCGCCTGCTTGAGCGCGACCGGGTAGCCATGCAACGCGCGTTCGCGGGCGGGGCCCTCCGCGCGGGCGAGTGCCTGGATCACGCACTCGGCGGCGAGCCGGGCCGATTCCATGGCGTAGCCGATGCCCTCGCCGTTGAACGGGTTGACCATGCCGCCCGCGTCACCGACGAGCAGCAGTCCGTCGCGGTAGTGCGGGGTGCGGTTGAAGCCCATGGGCAGCGCGGCGCCGCCGATCTTGCCTTGGGCGTTGTGCTCGCGGAAACCCCATTCCTCCGGGGTTCCGTCCAGCCAGGAGCGCATGAGCTGGCGGTAATCGGTGCTGCCGTAGGCCTTCGACGTCGACAGGATGCCGAGTCCGACGTTGACCGTGCCGTCGCCCATGCCGAAGATCCAGCCGTATCCGGGCAGAAGGGCCGGGTTGTCGGGGTCGGAGCGGTCCCACAGTTCCAGGTGCGACTCCAGGTAGTCGTCCTTGCTGCGCGGGCTCGCGTAGTAGCGGCGGACCGCCACGCCCATCGGCCTGCTGTCGATCTTGTCCATGCCGACCGACAACGCGAGCCGCGCGGACACGCCGTCGCAGGCCAGGATGATCGGCGCGCGGTAAGTGACCGGGACCTTGTCCGGGCCCGCCTTCGCTGTGACGCCAACCACCCGACCGGTGCGCTCGTCGGTGATCGCGCTGCTGACGGTGGTCTGCTCAAGCAGTCGAGCACCCGCGCGCTGAGCGGTGCGCGCCAGCATCTCGTCGAAGTCCTGACGGGTGCGCACGACACCGTAGGGCGGGAAAGTCGCCAGGTCGGGCCAGTCCAGCTCAAGCCGAACCCCACCGCCGACCACGCGCAGGCCCTTGTTGTGCAGCCAGCCCGCCTCTTCGCGGGTGTCGATGCCGAGGTCGATGAGTTGTTTGACACCCCGAGGGGTCAGACCGTCGCCGCAGACCTTCTCCCGGGGGAACTCGCTCTTCTCCAAGAGCAACACGTCCAGACCCGCGCGCGCCAGGTAGGTCGCGGCGGTCGACCCGGCAGGTCCCGCCCCGACCACGATGACCTCGGCGTCCTCACCCGCCCGGCGACGGCTGATCGATGTGCTCATGGTGCTCCTTGTGAAAGTGTTCACGTACTCGGCAAGTCTAGAGCGGAAACGAAACCTGAGAGTTGTGCGCTCCCTCATCCCCGTGCTCGTTACTGGGCTGTTCGAGGGATGGCGACTAGTCGAATCGGGTGGTCGCGACTCGTTGCCGACCGGATGACGCTCGCGTGGTGGAGCCTCATCGGCGTGATGGCGGCGGCGTCATCACACCGACTGGGAGGATCATCATGGGGACCATCGGGAAACGGCTTGTTCAGGCTTCATTGGCCATCGGGGGAAGCGTCGCCTTGGTCATGTCGATGGCGAGTACGGCCACCGCGGCCACGCCCCGCAACGGACATTGCGAGGTGGGTGAGTTCTGCCTGTACTACGGGGGGAGCCTGGGAGGCTCGGTGTCGGACTTCAACGGCTCGATCTTGAACTACGGGGACAGCCAGCCGACCTGCTACGAGTTCATCGGCGCAGGCACCGGTCAGTGGCAGTGCGTGAAGAACAACGCCGGATCCGCGTGGAACCGGACCACCGGGCACACCGTCATCGTCTACTTCAACAGCGGTCACCAAGGCGCTTCGCAGACCTTCGGCGCAGGCCAATCGGGTAACCTGAACAGCTCCCTGTGGGACAACAACGCCTCGCACAAGTTCATCAAGAACTAGACGCGCTGATCGACAACCCACGAGGCTCCGAGGTCGGTACCCCGTGGGTTGTCACGGTATGGACGAGGCTTGACGGCGAGTGGACGCGCTGAGGTCACCGGACCGCGAGACGGCCCGCCGGATTCGCAGCCGCTACAGCACGTCACCGCCCGGCGACGGGGTGTTTCAGGGCTTGACGGCCCGGTGCAGCGCGACCACGCCGAACGTGAGGTTCATCCACTCGACATCGCGCCAACCCGCCCGCGCGATCAACTCGGCCACCGTGCGCTGGTCGTGCCAGTCGCGCATGGACTCCGCGAGGTAGGAGTACGCCTCGGCGTTGGACGAGAAAGGCTTGGTGGCCAAGGGAAGCCCCCGCAGCACTGTGTTGTGGTAGAGCCAGCGCAACGGCCGCAGCGGCGGCTGGGACACCTCGCAGATCACCAGCCGCCCACCGGGACGCACCACACGGGACATCTCCCGCAGCGCGGCCACGGTGTCGTTCATGTTGCGCAGCCCGAAAGACACGGTCGCCGCGTCGAAGGCGCCGTCGGCGAAGGGCAGGTGAAACGCGTCCGCCGCCACCTTGGGGACTATCCGCCTGGCACCGCCGCGCAGCATCTCCAGGGAGAAGTCGGCCGCGACGCACCAGGCACCGGCCCTGGCGTACTCCACGGTCGAGACCGCGGTGCCCGCCGCGAGGTCGAGGATCTTCTCGCCGGGGGCGGCGTCGACGACCCGGCGTGTCATCTCCCGCCAGCGGCGATCGAAGCCGAGCGTCATCACCGAGTTGGTCTTGTCATACCCCTTGGCGACTCCGTCGAACATGTCGGCGATGTCGTTCGGGTCCTTGTCCAAACCGGCGCGAGCCATGGCGGCAGCGTACGAGAAGCCCTCGGCACGGCTCAGGCGGCCTGCGACCTTCTCCCGGTCGTGACCTCGTCGTAGTGGCCCATCAGTTCCTCGCACACCGCGCTCCACGTGCGGTCCGCCACCGCGGCGCGGCCCGCGGCCCCCATCCGCCTGCGCAGCAGCGCGTCGGCGAGCCGGTCGACGGAACTCAGCAACTCGGCCTCGAAGTCGGCCGGATCGAGCAGGAACCCGGTGCGACCGTGGTCGACCAGGTCGCGCGGCCCGCCCGCGTTCGGCGCCAGCACCGGCACCCCGGAGGCCATCGCCTCCTGCACGGCCTGGCAGAACGTCTCGTGTGGTCCGGTGTGGACGAACACGTCGAGGCTGGCGTACGCGGCGGCCAGTGCGGCGCCATCCCGGAAGCCCAGGAACGCGGCCCTGGGCATCCGCTCGCGCAGCACGTCGGTGTCCGGGCCGTCGCCGACGACGACCACCCGCACGTTGGGTCGGGCGTTGAGCGCGGCCAGCTTCTCGACCTGCTTCTCCGGTGCGAGCCTGCCGACATAGCCGACGAGCAGTTCACCGTGGGGCGCGAGTTCGGCGCGTAGCCCCCGGTCGACGTGCTCCGGGGCGAAACGCTTGGTGTCGACGCCCCTGGCCCAGCGGTGCACCCTGGGTACGCCGTGCTCGGTGAGCTGACGCACCGACGCCGTGGATGGGGCGAGAGTGCGATCGGCGCCCGCGTGAACACGCCGAATCCACCGCCACGCGGCCCTCGCGCCCCGACTCAGGCCGTACGCGGCGGCGAACCCGGCCACGTCGGTCTGGTAGACCGCCACGGTCGGCACCCCGAGCCGCTTCGCCGCCCACAACCCACCGGCGCCGAGCACGAACGGCGACGCGAGGTGCACCACGTCCGGCTGGAACTCGGTGAGGTCGGTCAGCATCTTCGGCGACGGCACGCCGATCGGCAGTGAGGTGATGACCGGGAGGTCGACTGCCCGCACCCGGGTGACGCGGGCGTGCAGATACCGGTCGGGGCCCACACCCGGCGCGATGACCATCGCGCTGTGCCCACGCTGGTGTAGGTACTCCAGCACCCGCAGGACGGAGTTGGTGACGCCGTTCACCTGCGGCAGAAAGCTCTCGGTGACAATCGCGACGCGCACGCGAGCAACGTGACACCTCGCCTCACCCTGCGGTGGTCGATGGCGTGGCCGCGCGGCGAACGACGTCGGAACACCCGGGGAGTACCACCGCAAAGGCCAACCTTGGCCGACAGATCGTCACCACGTCATCTTGGCGTCGCGGCACGGACACCAGGCGTGGTCACCCTAGGTTGGCATGACGCTCTTGTCCCCTCGTCCCCGCAGGCCGGTCGAGCCTGGCTTGCTGTCCCGCGCCCTTGAGGTCGCGGGGCGCCTCGCCAACGACGCGACCGACGTGATCACAGCGACGGCGGGCCGCGGCGCGGGGCCGGGAGTGCGGGACTCCCCATTCGACTGGGTCACCGACACCGATCGCATTCTCGAACGACACACCCGCCGCGTGCTGACGACGGAATTCCCCGGCATCCCGGTGGTCGGCCAGGAGTTCGGTGCCGACATCGGCTCGCACGACGCCGAGTACCGCTGGGTGGTCGACCCGGTCGACGGCACGGCGAACTACGTCGCCGGAGTCCCCTGGTGCGCCTACAGCCTGGCGTTGGTCGACGCGGAGGGCCCGGTCGTCGGCGTGGTGGCCGACCCGTTCCGAGGTCAGATCTACGCGGCGGCGCGGGGGCGCGGCGCCCGCGCGAACGGGGTCCGGGTGTCGCTGACCGACCGCGCGTCGATCACGGGCGCGATCATCTGCACGGAATTCACCCGCGACGGCCTGTGGCCGGGGATGGACGGCTTCATCGAGAGAGCGGCCGGAGCCCACGCCGGGGTCCGGGTACTCGGTTCGGCCGCACTGGCCATAGCCCAGGTCGCCCTGGGCCACGCCGCGGCGGCGGTACTGCACAGCTACCACGAATGGGACGTCGCGGGCTCGGTGGCGCTGGCCATCGAGGCAGGCGCGTCGGTACTGGACCGCAGCGGCGAGGACTCCACACTGCCGATCGACGGACTGTTGGTCGCCGCACCGGGAATCGTCGACCAGGTCCTGCTCTGGTGGCAGGAAACCGCCATCGCCTGAGCCACTCAGGCGTCGTAGTCGACAGTCACCTTGTCCGTGACGGGAAGGCCCTGACAGGTCAGCACGAACCCGGCGTCCAGCTCGTGCTGTTCCAAGGCGTAGTTGCGGCGCATCTCGACCTTGCCCGAGGTGACCTTGGCCCGGCACGTCCCACAGACGCCGCCCTTGCAGGCGAACGGCAGATCCGCGCGAACATGTTGTGCCGCATCGAGAATCGGCTCGTCCAGCGGCAACGCCAACGTGGTTTCGCGGCCGTCGAGAACGATCGTCACGTCGGCCGTCGGACCGTCCACACGAGACTCGTCGATCCGTTTCGGCTCCGGCGGCGGCTCGTCGACGTAGAAGAGTTCGCGGTGCAGGCGCTCACTCGGAACCCCGCGGGCGGTCAACACCTCGTGCGCGTCCCGCACCATCCCGAACGGCCCACAGAGCCACCAGTGATCGACATCGGCGGAGGGGACGATCCGGTCGAACAGCGCCGCCATCCGGGTGGAATCGAGCCTGCCGGAGAACAACTCGACGTCACTGGGCTCACGCGACAACACGTGCACGAGCTGGAACCGGGACGGGTAGCGGTCTTTGAGGTCGGACAGATCCTCGGCGAACATCACCGTGTCCGACCGCCGGTTCCCGTAGAGCAGCGTCACCCGGTTGGCGGGATCGGCGGCCAGCACAGTGCCCACAATGGACAGCACGGGCGTGATGCCCGACCCGGCCGCGATCAGCGCGTGATGACCGGTCTCGGACAAGGATGGCGTGAAATTCCCTTGCGGTGACAGGACTTCCACTACGTCACCGGCCGCGAGCGAGTCGACCAGGTTGCTGGAGAACAGACCGCCTTCGACCCGCCGGACACCGATGCGCGGCGCCGACCCGACCGGCGAGCAGATCGAGTACGAACGGCGTTCCTCGTGCCCTTCGACGTCCTGGCGCAGCGTCAGGTACTGACCCGCGCGGAAGGCGAACTCCTCGGCCAACTCCGGCGGCACCGCGAAGGTGACGGCCACGGCGTCATCGCAGAGTCGATCGACCCGCGCGACGGTCAGCGCGTGGAAGGTCGATCGTCGGGGGACGGCGGCTACGGCTACGGTCACGCTCACAGCTCCTTGATCTGCTCGAACGGCTCGCGGCAGTCCTCGCAGCGGCGCAACGCCTTGCAGGCGGTCGAACCGAAACGGGACAGTTCCGTGGTGCGCGCCGACCCGCAGCGGGGGCAGGCGACGCGGCGCGATGGTGGCTCCAGGTTCAGCGGGACCGGGCCAGCGACCTGCGGCCCGATTCGTTGCGGTGGCGCGATTCCGTGGTCGTGCAGCTTGCGAAGGCCCTCGTCGCTGATCCAGTCGGTCGTCCACGCCGGGTGCAGGACGGTGCGGATCTCGACTGTCCGATAGCCCGCGTCGACCAGCCTGGCACGCAGGTCGGCACGCATCTCGTCCACCGCCGGACACCCGGAGTACGTCGGCGTGATGGTGACGACGACGCGGTCGCCGTCCTCGTCGACCTGGCGCAGCACGCCGAGGTCGGCGAGGGTGAGCACAGGCAACTCCGGGTCGAGTACCTGTTCGGCGACCTCACGCGCGTTCACCACGCGGCTCCTGGCAGGGAACGGGCGATGTGCTGCATTTCGGCGAGCAGAAAGCCCATGACCTGCGTGTGGACGCCGTCCCGGCCAGCGCGGCCCGCGACCGAGGCCAGCGGCGCCAGTGTCGGCCGATCGAGTTCGGCGGCCCGGAACACCGTGTCGAGCACACCGTCCACTTCGGACCTCAGCGCGGCCGGGTCGACGGCGATTCCCGCCTCCACCAGCCGAGCCTCGACGGGGTGGGTGGTGAACAGCTCGTCCACCAGCGGCCACACCCGGTCGAATCCGGCGATCATCCGCTCCCGGGAGAACTCGGTGCCACCCGCGAGCCGCAGCACCCACTGCGCGGCGTGATCACGGTGATAGGCGACCTCTTTGACGCCCTTGGCGGCCACCGCTGCCAGCACCGGGTCGGCCGAGGCCATGAGCCGTTGCAGCAGCGCGAGCCGCCAACAAGAGAACACCAGCAGCCGCGCGATGGTCGAAGCGAAATCGCCGCCGGGACCGGGGCCGCAGTCAAGCTCGACGAGCCGGACGTTGCGGTAGTCGGTCTCGTTGCGCAGGAACGCCAACGCGTCCTCGTCACGGCCCGCACCCTCGATCTCGGCGGCCCGCGAGAGCAGCATCCTGGCCTGCCCCAACAGGTCCAGCGCGATGTTGGCGAGCGCGACATCCTCTTCCAGCTCCGGCGCGCGCGAGGTCCACTCGGCCAGGCGCTGGGAGTAGATGAGGGCGTCGTCGCCGAGCATCACGCAGTACGCGACCAGATCAGCGGTGTCCACAGTAGACGGGATCGCCCGGTCCACACCGGAGAGCGCCTCGGTGAAACCGGTCCCGAACGCCCAGTGGCGCTCGTCGCTCTCCTCGGTCAAGCCGTCGTAGGCGTTGTTCATAGGTGCGGCACGTCCTCGGGAATGACGTAGAACGTGGGGTGCCGGTAGACCTTGTCCCCGGCGGGCGCGAAGAACGGGTCCTTCTCGTCCGGGCTGGACGCGGCGATCGCCTCGGCCCGCACCACCCAGATGCTCACACCCTCGTTGCGCCGGGTGTAGAGGTCGCGCGCGTTGCGCAGCGCCATGTCGTCGTCCGGCGCGTGCAGCGAACCGACGTGGACATGGTTGAGTCCGCGCTTGCTGCGCACGAACACCTCGTACAGCGGCCACGACGACCTCGGCCCGCTCATGCCACTCGCTCCTTCTCCTGCTTCTTCGCCGCGTACGCGGCGGCCGCCTCGCGCACCCACGCGCCGTCCTCGTGCGACTTGCGGCGGTGCTCCACGCGCTCGGCGTTACACGGGCCGTTGCCCTTGACGACCTGCCAGAACTCGTCCCAGTCGATGTCGCCGAAGTCGTGGTGGCCGCGCTCGGGGTTCCACGCGAGCTTCGGGTCGGGGAAGGTGACGCCCAGCTTCTCGGCCTGTGGCACCGACATGTCGACGAAGCGCTGACGCAGCTCGTCGTTGGTGTGCCGCTTGATCCGCCACACCATCGACTGCTCGGTGTTGGACGACTCGGCGTCCGGCGGCCCGAACATCATCAGCGACGGCCACCACCAGCGGTTGACGGCTTCCTGGACCATGTCCTTCTGGGCCTGGGTGCCGCTCATCATGGTCAGCAGCAACTCGTAGCCCTGACGCTGGTGGAACGACTCCTCCTTGCAGACCCGGATCATCGCGCGGGCGTACGGGCCGTACGAGGTGCGGCACAGCGGCACCTGGTTGCAGATCGCGGCGCCGTCGACCAGCCAGCCGATGACACCGACATCGGCGAAGGTCAGCGTCGGGTAGTTGAAGATCGAAGAATACTTCTGACGGCCTTCGATGAGCTTGGTGGTGAGGTCCTCACGATCGGCGCCGAGGGTCTCGGTGGCCGCGTACAGGTAGAGGCCGTGCCCGGCTTCGTCCTGCACCTTGGCGAGCAGGATGGCCTTGCGCCGCAACGACGGCGCCCGGCTGATCCAGTTGCCCTCCGGCTGCATCCCGATGATCTCGGAGTGCGCGTGCTGGGCGATCTGTCGGATCAGCGTCTTGCGATACCCGTCGGGCATCCAGTCCCTCGGCTCGATCCGATGGTCGGCCGCGACGACGCGCTCGAACTCCTGCTCCAGGTCCACACGCCCATGTTACACCTGAAAGTCGATTCGACGAGAAAGTGTCACACGCGAGGTGTGGACCACGTCCGCACCGGCCGCACGTGCAGCGGCCCGCGCTGCCGCAACCACCAGACCACGGCGAACACGAGCACCCAGACCAGCGCCAGGAGGCTGAGCACCGGCAACGCCATCAGCGCGGCACCCCGACCGGCGACCCGAACCAGATCAGGATTGCGCTGGTCATACTCGACCCGCACGACCTGGCCTTCTTCGAGCGCCTCCGGATAGAGGACACCCACGCCGGGAACGTGCTCGGCACCGTCCGGCGTCTGAAACCTGACCAGCGTGCGCGTGGCGGAGACACTGACCACCTCGGCGTCAGCCCGCCCGGTGTTGTTCTCGATAGCGCCGTCCTCGACGACACCCGCGACGAAAAGCAGAATGCCGAGCAACGTGAGCAGGGCGGCGAACCCGATAAGCCCCAACGCGACCCGCCGCCGCGAGCCACCCTCCACCTTGGCCTTCTGCACCACCACACCAATGAGCCTAGCCGTCGGCCCCTGACCTCGAATTAAAGCCACGCGCCGACAGGTGGAAACAGCCAGTCATGGTGGCCTGGCAGGTCATCCAATCACACCCGATTGGTTCCGTCAGAGGAAACCGTGAGACCCAGCCGGCCCCGAGATGGACTGCCCGCCGCAAGTCCACCGCCGTCTCGCTCCACGGTGCGGCAGATGCCTCCATGAGCCCGGTTCGCCCCCCGTACACGCGCTGAGCACGACGTCGGCACGGATGGAGGCCCAGGCCGCGCAGGGCACGCTTCGCGAGGCGGCGGAACGTGTGGCCGAGGTTCACCTGGCAGCGTGTGCCGCGACCGAAGCCGCGGCGCAGTACATGACGAACCTGTAGCGATGAACTCAGTCGAGAGGCTAGTCGCCTGCCTGAACGCGGTCATTGAACAGACGCTGTCCATGCGAGAGCAGGTAGCCGTGGCTGCCGATCGTCTCGAACAGGCGCAGACATTGTTCGGTCGGGCAACCTACGGCAGCCGCAATCCACTGACCCGCGACGCGTTCGGGGCGCTCCAAACAGCGCGAGAGGCAGCCGGTCGGGCCGACGCGCTGCTCGCCGGAGTGGAGACGTACATCAGCTACTACATCCAATAGATCGGGAGTTCGACCGCGCGACAGGCGCTTCCCAGCGGTCAGATATCTGCGGTGTGGCCTGCTCCCGCGTCGCCATGGGGCCCGGATCCCGGCGGGCTTGATGAGCGGGAGTGGAGGCTGGGCCTCGACCCGGCAACTCAGCGATTCCGACCCGGCGAGACCCAGACGGCTCGTCGCGTCGAAATCGCCAGAGATGTCGTGTTGGTGCGATCACCCAAAAAGGCTGGGCCGGACTGGATCGGTCCCGACGGCAAGACCTATGACGCGGTGGGCAACTTCGCGGCCAAGCACTTCGACCGGCAGTGGGAGGTGCTTCAGGGCAGGATCTTGGACCACATGCGGAAGGCCGACTGGGTTCCGGTGGACGTCTCCCGGTTCACCCCGGAGCAGATCGCGCGGGTGCGAGAATTCATTGGGCCGCTCAGCCCGCGAGTGTTTACGTTGGGAGAGTGATGGCAGGCGACATCTGGATCACCAAGCACGCACGCTGGCCGGTCAACAACTCGCTCTACCACTGGGTACTCGACTTTCTCATCGACCGCGCCGACGACGCTGACGCGTTGGCCGACCTGGAAGAGATCCGCGACGAGAACCTGGGTGTAGTCGTTGTCGATGACTTCCCGCCCGCTGTCCGTGCGGACATGATCGCCGCCCTCCGAGACGACCTCGTCCGTGATGCCGAGGGCCGCTTGCCCGGCGACGACTGGGCCGAATACCGGGAGGAGCTTGGCAAGCTCGCCCAGATGGCGGCTGACTCTCCACCCGCGGCCTCAGCGCAGTAGCCAGCCGAGGGGTCTGTCCCGGTGGTCAAAAGAGCGCGTCAGCCGAGTGCGTCGCCGACTGTGGCGCGGAGGCGTGCGTGAAGGTCGCGTAACCGGGATCGATCCGCCTGGACCTCCACAACACGCAGACCCGGCCCCGGGGTCAGGGCTGAACGCAGGGCTTCCGGGCTGTCCGCCATGGTGTGCGGGACGCGGTAGCCCGCGCAGACCTGGGCGAGGTCCACTCCGTGTGGGGTGCCGAAGACGCGTTCGAAGCTGGTTCGGTGTTCGGCCGCGCCCTGCTCCAGCAGCGAGAAGATGCCGCCGCCGTCGTCGTTGAGGACCACGACGGTGAGGTCGGGGCGTTGCTCGGATGGGCCGATGAGCATGCCGTTGACGTCGTGCAGGAACGTCAGGTCGCCGACAAGGGCGTAGGTCGGAGTAGCGGCACCGATGGCGAGACCGGACGCGGTGGAGAGGTTGCCGTCGATGCCCGCGACGCCGCGGTTGGCGTGGACGCGCAGGTCGGCGCGGTGGTCGGCGGCCAGGTCCACGTCCCGGACGGGGTTGGACGAGCCCAGGAACAGCAGCGCGCCCGGTTCGAGGGCGTCGACCAGGTCGCGGGCGATGTGGAGGCCGGTGGGCCAGCGTTCTTCGGCCAGCAGCTTCTCCACCGCGGTGACGGCGGCGTGTTCGGCTTCGCGCCAGCCCGCCTGCCAGGTCGGGTCGTGGCCTTCGACGTGCGTCATGTCGTCGTGGTCTAACCAGCCGCGGACGTGGGTGGCCACGTACTGCGGATCTGTCCACTGTGGATGGTCGCCGATGCCGTAGACCGGGACTCGGTCCATCAAGCCGCGTACGCCCCGCGACAGCGTCGGTCTGCCGACGACTACCACCGCGTCCGGGCGCAGCCGTTGCGGCAACGCGCCACTGCCGAGCAGCAATGGACCGCGCCGCAATACATGCGCGCCGCCCTCGATGGC
>JALZNB010000062.1 GCA_030857905.1 Actinomycetota bacterium | reverse complement strand
ATCTTCACCAAGGTCTACTGGCCGACCGGCCCCGGCGCCCCCAACGACCGCGGCCTCGGCCGCAAACACATCACCGAGGCGCTGCACGGGTCACTCAAGCGACTCGGTACCGACTACGTCGACCTCTACCAGGCACACCGCTTCGACCGGACCGTGCCGCTGGAAGAGACCTTCCTCGCCTTCGCCGACCTCGTCCGACAAGGCAAAGTCCTCTACATCGGGGTGTCGGAATGGTCCGGCGAACAAATCACCAGAGGCGCCGCGCTGGCTCGTGAACTGAACGTGCCATTCATCTCGAACCAACCGCAATACTCGATGCTGTGGCGGGTCATCGAAGACCAGGTCATCCCCGCGTCCGAACGCGAGGGCATCTCCCAGATCGTGTGGTCCCCCATCGCCCAAGGCGTCCTGACCGGCAAGTACCTGCCCGGCCAAGCGCCACCGGCGGGCTCCCGCGCCACCGACCCGACCGGCGGCAACTTCGTCAGCCGATGGCTCAAGGACGAGGTACTGACAGCGGTCCAGAACCTGAAACCGCTGGCCGAAGAGGCAGGCCTCTCACTCGCGCAACTGGCGGTGGCGTGGGTACTGCAGAACCCGAACGTAGCCTCGGCGATCATCGGGGCGTCACGACCGGAACAGGTCACGGAGAACGTGAAGGCCGCCGGGGTGCGCCTGGACACGGACCTGATGGCGAAGGTGGACGCGGTCCTCGGGGAGATCGTGGAGACCGATCCGCGGTTGACGGTCAGCCCGTAGAGGTGGTTCCGGCTTGCGCTCGGGTGATCGAGAATGAGCTGGGACGGCTTATTCTGAGGTTGGCAAAGTGAATGCGAAACGCGGTTTGGGCCCGGAAACGCCCAGGTCATCAAGTGTTCTCCCCGCGCACGCGGGGCTGGTCCCAGGCGCCCACTGTGGACACAAGGGGGTGTTAGGTTCTCCCCGCGCACGCGGGGCTGGTCCGGTCGAGTCCGTCGCCGACGCGTCCCATGTGGAGTTCTCCCCACGCACGCGGGGCTGGTCCGGTGGATCACTCGGCCCGAGTAGGTCGGGAACGGTTCTCCCCGCGCACGCGGGGCTGGTCCTGACGGGCTGTTCGCCGCGTTCAACTCGATCATGTTCTCCCCGCGCACGCGGGGCTGGTCTTTGGCCCCGCAGCCGGTCGAACCACCTGTCGATGTTCTCCCCGCGCACGCGGGGCTGGTCCCGAGAGCAGCACGATCTCCCCGGCGGGGATCGTGTTCTTCCCGCGCATGCGGGGCTGGTCCTGCCCTCGCGGTGGCGATGTCACTGCCGTTCGGTTCTTCCCGCACGCGCAGCACCAGCAACGCGTGGTCACCGCGAGAGTGAGCTTCAGGAAGGCGGGTGGAGGCTCATCGGCCCGTAAACCTCATCCGCCCCCGCGAGCAGCACAACCTGATGCACCCCAGCCCCCAGCAACTCTTCCCACTCCGCGCTGAACCAGTCTTCCGCTTCCTGTTGGTCCTCGAAGGTCTCATCGGGACCTTCCACCACAGCACCTGACTCGTCTTCGTAACGCCAGCGGTAGCTCACCTACTCACGGTAGCGTCCCCGGCCGTGAACAGGACGTTGGTGCTGGGTGGGGCGCGGTCAGGGAAGTCGGCGCACGCCGAGGGGTTGTTGTCGGTCGATTGCCCGGCCACTTATCTCGCCACCGCGCGTCGGGTCTCTGGTGACGCCGATTGGGACAGGCGGATCGCGGAGCATGTCGACAGGCGCCCGGGGATCTGGCGAACCGTTGAGGTGCCCACCACACACGATCTGGTCACCGCCATCACTGCGGCGGACAAGCACGCTCCGCCAGTTCTGGTCGACGATCTCGCCACCTGGCTCACGGGTGTTCTGGACGACACCGATGCCTGGGATGGCGACGTCGCCGAAGCGCGAGAGCAGGCAGATCAACTCGTCGCCGCTATCGCCGAATGTGCGGCGCAGTTGACGATTGTGTCGGCGGAGGTTGGGCTGGGTGTGGTTCCGGCTACCCGCTCTGGCAGGCTCTTTCGGGATGAGCTCGGCGCGGTCAACGCGGCCGTCGCCGGGGTGTGCACGGACGTGCTGCTGTTGGTCGCCGGCTTGCCGCTGCGACTGAAATAGCCAACGGAGGTTTCCACCGGTGAGCACCGATTTCCCCACCGTCACGCCGCCAGATGAGGACGTGCACCGCGAGGCGGTGGCCCGGCACGGGCGGCTGACCAAACCGGAGGGCTCGCTGGGCAGGCTGGAGGAACTCGGCGTCTGGGTCGCCGCCTGCCAGGGCGTGTGTCCGCCGAAGCCCTTCGCCCGGCCGAGGGTCGTGGTGTTCGCCGGGGATCACGGGGTCGCCCGCAACGGCGTTTCGGCCTACCCGAGTGAGGTCACCGGTCAGATGGTGGCGAACTTCCTCACCGGTGGCGCGGCGATCAACGTGTTGGCCGCCGAGGCCGGGGCGAGCGTGCGGGTGGTGGACATGGCTGTGGACACCGATGGCGATGGCCTGCCCGAGCAGGTGAGCGCGCACAAGGTTCGCCGGTCGTCCGGTTCCATCGACCGCGAGGACGCGTTGACCGACGACGAGGTGGTAGCGGCCATCACGGCGGGGCGCGCGATCGCCGACGAAGAGGTCGACAGTGGGGCCGACCTGTTGGTCGCGGGTGACATGGGGATCGGCAACACGACGCCTGCGTCGGTGCTGATCGCAGTTCTCACCGGTGCCGAGCCGGTCGCGGTCGTGGGGCGCGGCACCGGGATCGATGACGCGGGCTGGATGCGCAAGGCGGTCGCGATCCGAGACGGTCTGCGTCGGGCTCGGCCGGTCGCCCATGACGCGGTCGCGTTGCTGCGGACGGCGGGCGGGGCCGACATCGCGGCCATGGCCGGGTTTCTGGCGCAGGCCGCCGTGCGACAGACTCCGGTGATTCTCGATGGGCTGGTCTCCGGCGCTGCGGCGTTGGTCGCCGAGGAGTTGGCCCCGGGCGCGGTCAAGTGGTGGGTGGCCGGGCACCGTTCGGTGGAGCCCGCGCACACGCTGGTGTTGGAACAGTTGGGCCTGGTTCCGTTGCTGGAGTTCGACATGCGACTCGGTGAGGGTTCAGGTGCTGCCGCAGCGCTGCCGCTGTTGTCGATGGCGGCGCGACTGTTGGCCGAGATGGCGACGTTCGACGGCGCTGGAGTCACCGAGCGCGAGACGCCCTTGCCGGACGACTCGTCGCGGTAGCGGTCGGCTGGAGGTGGGACGGCGTGCGACTGGCTCTTTCCTGGCTTACCGTCCTTCCCTTGCACACCAGCGAAGTCGATGACCGAGCCACACGGACCGCGATCGCCGTCGCTCCGCTGGTCGGGTTGCTTCTCGGTGGCACGACCGCTGGCCTGTTGTGGCTCGCATACGCCGTCGGGCTGCCGTCGGCGCTCGCGGGTCTCGTCGCGGTCGGCTTCCTTGGCTTGGCGACGAGGGGTATGCACCTCGACGGTCTTGCCGACACCGCCGACGGACTCGGCTGCTACGGCCCTCCCGAACGCGCCTTGGCGGTGATGCGGGACGGTGGGGCGGGGCCGTTCGCCGTGGTCACCCTCATCGTCGTGCTTGGCGCGCAGGCAGCAGCTTTCGCGGCGTTGACGCCGCAACGCTGGGGCGTGGTGGTGCTCGCCATCGTCGCCGGACGAGCCGCGTTCGCCGCGTGCTGTGTTCGCGGGATGCCCGCCGCACGACCCGATGGACTCGGTGCGCTCGTGGCCGGTTCACAGCCGCCCTGGGTGCCCGCCGGATGGCTGGCGATCCTCTTGGGACTGTCCACACTGGTCGTTCCGGCGATGCCGTGGCTCGGGCCACTGGCCCTGTTTCTCGCCGCCGCAACGGTGTTCGCCCTGTTGCGCCACGTCAAGCGCCGGTTCGGCGGCGTCACCGGAGACGTGTTGGGCGCGGCCTGCGAACTCACCACACTCCTCGTGCTGACGGTCTGCACGATCGCGCCTCGGTAACGTGG
>JALZNB010000054.1 GCA_030857905.1 Actinomycetota bacterium | reverse complement strand
CGCTACGAACGCAAAGCAGCCCACTACCTGGCATTCACGCAGCTCGCCTGCGCGATCATCTGCTACCGCCGAGCCGTCAAACTCGACCTGCTCACCCACAACAACCCCAAATGAGATGTGGTCTAAGCCGTACCGTCTCAGTAGAGCGAGCCACAGAGGATGACAGCAGGTTCACACGTTCTTGTGACGGGGCCGTCGCTGTGTGGAGATTCAGGCGGGAAAACGACATCCCGACTGTGCACGTTCGAGTGATCAGTCCAGGTCGTCGTGGCGCATGAGCTGACGACCCGCCTCGGTGATCGAACCGGACAGCGACGGGTACACCGAGAAGGTGAGCGCGAGGTCGTCCACGGTCAACTGGTTCTGCACGGCCAACGCGATCGGCAGGATCAGCTCGCTCGCCCTCGGCGCCACGATGACGCCGCCGATCACCACACCGGTGGCCGGTCGGCAGAACAGCTTGACGAAGCCGCGGCGCAGCCCCTCCATCTTGGCCCGCGCGTTGGTGGCCAACGGCAGCATGACCGTGCGCGCCGGTACCTCGCCGGAGTCGATCGACTGCTGGCTGATGCCGACGGTGGCGATCTCGGGATGGGTGAACACGTTGGCGGCGACCGTCTTCAGCTTGATCGGCGCGACGCCCTCACCCAGCGCGTGCCACATCGCGATGCGGCCCTGCATCGCGGCGACCGAGGCCAACATGAGCACACCGGTGCAGTCACCCGCGGCGTAGACGCCGGGGACGGTGGTGCGGGAGACGCGGTCGACGGAGATGAAACCGCCGGGCCCCGGCTCGATGCCGAGCTTCTCCAGTCCGAGGTCGACGGTGTTGGGCACCGAGCCGACGGTCATCAGCGCGTGGCTCGCGCGGACGGTCTCCCCGCCCCTGAGCAGCACGGTGACGCCGGTGTCGTCGCGGTCGATCCGCTCGGCCCGCGCGTGCTTGACCAAAGTGGTGCCCCGCTCGGAGAACACGTCCTCCAACACCGCGGCCGCGTCCGCGTCCTCGTGCGGGAGCACCCGGTCGCGGCTGGAGATCACGGTGACCTTGACGCCCATCTCGATGAACGCCGAGGCGAACTCGGCACCGGTGACACCGGAGCCGACGACGACGAGGTGCTCCGGCAGCTCTTCGAGGTCATAGATCTGGCGCCAGTCGAGCACGCGCTTGCCGTCGGGCTCGGCGCCGGGGATCACCCTCGGCGTCGCGCCGGTCGCGATGAGCACGACATCGGCGTCGATCGGCGTGGTCTGGCCGTTCGAGGTGACCGCGACGCGATGGGCGGCCATGCCGATACGGTCGTCGCAGAAGCGAGCGGTGCCGGTGCGGATCTCGATGCCCTCGCGCTGGACGCGGTTGCGGATGTCGGCGGACTGGGCGATGGCCAACCCCCGAACCCGGCCGCGGACAACCGGCAGGTGCACGGTCGAGTCGACGTCGTCGACACCGATACCGAGCTCGTCGGCGTCGCGGAAGGCGGACCTGGCGCCCGCGGAGGCGATGAAGGTCTTGGAGGGGACACAGTCGTAGAGCACGCAGGCGCCGCCGAGACCGTCCCGCTCGACCACGGTGACCTCGGCCCCGTGCTGGGCGGCAACCAGCGCGGCCTCGTAGCCCGCGGGCCCACCGCCAATGATCACGATACGGGTCACCGGAGACTCCTTCGCCTGGTTGCGTGCGCGGACCGGGTCGGGTAGAGGCACCCGACATGTCCGCCGACACCGTACGCGGGAACCGATGTCACCAGGAAAACGGTGCGCGAGCCGCGCGGCCCCGCTGCCGTCGATCCATCGGGTCGCTAGGCTGTCCGCGTGCCGCTCTACGCCGCCTACGGGTCGAACATGGACCCCGGCCAAATGATGCAGCGAGCCCCGCACTCGCCACTGGCGGGCACCGGGTGGCTCGTCGGGTGGCGGTTGACCTTCGGGGGTGAAGACCTCGGTTGGGAAGGCGCGCTGGCCACCATCGTCGAAGATCCCGACTCGCAGGTGTTCGTCGTGCTCTACGACGTCACCGATGACGAGAGCAACCTCGACCGCTGGGAGGGCTCCGAGCTGGGCCTGCACTCCAAGATCAGACTCCGGGTGCAGACCCTGGAGGGCTCGGTGCTGGCGTGGCTCTACGTGCTCGCCGCCTACGAGGGCGGACTGCCATCCGCCCGGTACATCGGGGTGGTCGCCGACGCGGCCGAAGCCGCGGGCGCGCCCGCCGACTACGTCGCCGACCTGCGAATCCGTCCATGCGGCGGTATCGGCCCAGCAACCAGCTAGCCGCTCGCGCGTCTTACTCGTATGGCCGTGGTGCATGGCCATCGCTCGCCGGAACGACTTCGGCACATACGAGGGGTGATCGAGATGGTGTCTCGAAGAACGTTGTTCAAGCGCGTCACAGCAGGGGTCCTGGCGCTGGGGGCCGCCGCGGCGCTGATGGTGGTCGGGCCGTCCTCGGCACTGGCGACGCAGGGGTATTGCGGGCTCACCTGGGGGTCAGGAGCGAAGACGCTCAACCCGCCCATCATGTCCGGCCAGGTGACCGATGTCCGGGCGGGCAGGCACGACTGCTACGACCGGTTGGTCGTTGACGTCCGCGCGAGCGGCGTCCACGGATACATCGTCCAGTACATCGACGAGCTCTACCAGGACGGTTCCGGCACCCACATCCCGCTGCGCGGGGGTGCGAAGCTGGCGGTCGTCGCGCTCGCCGACGCCTACGACGAGGCGGGTACACCGACCTACTGGCCCGCCAACCGGGCCGAACTGGTGAACGTGGCGGGCTGGCAAACGTTCCGCCAGGTCGCCTGGGCGGGCAGCTTCGAAGGCACCAGCACGGTCGGTATCGGCGTGCGAGCCCGACTGCCGTTCCGCGTCTCCATATTCGACGGTCCCGCCGGTGGCTCCCGTCTCGTGGTGGACGTCGCCCACTTCTGGTGACCGCGACCAGCGGACGCCCCGGGGGTTCGGGGGCTCGGGGCGTCCGCTGAGGTCTACCTGTCCGAGGACGGGTCGGTGTCCACCGCGTTCTTCGCCCCGAGCACTTCTTCGACGGCGGCGACGACATCGGGGTGCCCCAGGGGCAGCGGTGGCACGACCCGGTCTCGGCCACCCCCACGGCTCTGAGCGACCACCCGCACGTCGACCCCGAGCGAGGACAAATCGCTCGTCGACCGCCGACGCGCGGTCATCCAGCGGTCGTTCGCCGCGATCGCCGGAGCCCCGGGGGCGTCGCCGCCTTTGGCGCCCGGGTCGACGAGCAGCACCGAGCGCACTCGGTCAGGCGTTTTCACCGCCGTGGCGATGGCGACATCGGCCAGCGTCCCCGACGCGAGGATGTCCAGCGGCCCGACCTGCTCACGCAGTGCGTCGACCACCTCTTCCGGTCCGCACCACACCACGCGGTTGCGCTGCGCGAAGGCACGCCACGTGCCGGGCAGTTCGCCGTGACTGGCCGTCCCAGCCGGATCGAGGACGATCAGGGTGGTCGGATCTGGCTGTGTCATAGCGCTCCCTCCGTCAAGCAAATACCCACACAGCAGACACGACACACTTTCGGGTCATCGTCATCGGGGTGGGTGCACCAGTGCGCGAGCGCGGTACGCCTCGGCCAACGACGTCTCGGCGCCCGCGGGAACGAGCACGCGGTTGGGGTCGCCGTCCGAGGTGTACCGCAGGCCCGGCGTGGCGGCGAGCGTGTCCAGCCATACCGAGGACCCGTAGCGGGCCTCCTCGCCGGTCGGTCCCTGAGACCGGATGCGCGGAACGCGCAGTGCGTCGAAGTCCTTGGCGTACGGCGATGGCGCCGGACCCGCACCGACCAGCAGCGCGGCCTTGTAGTGGTACTCGGCGCCCTCCGCCGCGCCGTTCAGTGCCTGCGCGGGATCACGCGGGTGGATGCCGAAGGGAAGCGAGATCGTGGCGGGCTCGACGCCGGGCGCGGCCAGTCGGATCGCCCGGTCGCCCAGTGCGATCTCGCGCGCGACCCCGTCCGGGGCCGCGCGGCGCAGGTTCGCGTGGGACAACGTGTGGTTGCCGACCTCCATGCCGTGCTCGACGAGCCACGGGATCGTGCGCGATCCACCCGGATCACCGAACGGGTCCGCGTTGACGTAGAAACTCGCCACCGCGGGGAACCCGGGGTGCGCGGCCGCGACCTCCAACATGATCTGGACGGCTGTGCCCGCGGCGGGCACGCCGTCAGGTGTGAGCGCGAACTGGGTCGGATCGCCGTCGTCGAAGGTCAGCACCACCGGGTGCGTGCCCACGGGCGTGTCGAGCGCACCGCTCGCGTACGCGGCGGCGGTGACCGGAACGTAGTTCTCCGCGACCAACCGTTCGAGTTCCGCGCGGAAATCCTCGGGCGTGCGGTCGTAGACCGACCGAGGCGCGGCAACGATCCGGTGGTACATCAACACCGGCACCTGCCCGACCTCGTTCGCGCCGTCCACCGGCGGGGTCGTGGTCGTCGGGCTCGGTTGGGCGACGGCGAGCGTGCTCGGCGCCGGTGGAGGGCCGGTCGGGACGGGCGCCGCGCATCCGGCGAGTACGCACAGCGAACCGATCGCCAGGAGACGGATGCCGGGCCGGAGACGATGGTGAACGGTCACTTCGCCACAGTTCGCCTACCGACACCCGCCCGCAACGTGGATACACGATCGGGCGGTACCAGGTGAGAACCGGTCGAGGTCGAGGAACGCTTAGACCGAGGTCTGGGCTCAGGGTGGAGGACACGATATGGCTGTGACGCGAATGAAGGGGCGGACGGTGATCGTCGCGCTCGCGGCGACGGCGGTGGCCGGGGTGGTGTTGGTGCCCTGGGGTGCCCGCGCGCTGGCTGACGCCCCGGCGATCACCGGAGTGGATGACGGCGCGACCGTGAGCGCCGAGGCGATGCGCGAACTCGCCGTGTCGATGCCAGAACAGGATCTGGCGGCGGTCGAGGTGTTGATCGATGGCAGGCGAGTGGACGTGCGACGCGACGGCGACCGACTCCTGCTGGCGGAACCCGCGCTGTCCGACGGCGAGCACACGATCACCGCCAGGATGCCCGCGAACCTGCTGCCGGACAGCGAAGTGTCGCGAACTTTCACCGTGGACGGGACCGCACCCACCCTGTCTGTCGAACTCGCTCCGGTGACTGAGCCCCGCAAGCCCTACACCGTGCAGGGCAAGGCCGACGGCGGGACCTCGGTGACCGTCGAGGATCAGACCGTGGCGGTGGACGGCAATGGATCATTCGCTCTCACCCTGCCCGTCGCGCCGACAACCATTCAGCTCACCACCACGGACGCCGTGGGCAACCGGACGACGCGGGACCTTCCGGTGCCGACCCGCCACCCCGGGATGCGCGCGGTACACATGTCAGCGATGGCGTGGTCGTCGGCGGAGCTGCGCGAACCGGTGTTGCGGATGGCCGCCGAGGGACGAATCAACACGGTCCAACTCGACATCAAGGACGAGAGCGGCGAGATCGGCTACGAGTCACAGGTGCCACTCGCGCGCGAGGTGGGCGCCACGCGCGACCACTACGACGCGAAGGCCGTCATCGAGCAACTGCACGCGCGGGGCATTCGGGTCGTCGGCAGGCTCGTCGCCTTCCGCGACCCGATCCTGGCCCGCTCGTCCTGGGAGTCCGGCGCGAAGGACATGGTGATCCAGACCCAGGAGGGCACGCCGTGGGCGGGCACCTACGGGCAGTACGCGTTCACCAACTTCGCCAACCCCGACGTGATCGACTACAACGTGGCGCTGGCGACCGAAGCCGCGAAACTGGGTTTCGACGACATCCTCTACGACTACATCCGCAGGCCCGAAGGCGCACTCGCGAAGATGCGGATACCCGGCCTGGTGGGCACCGCGGAGCAGTCCATCGTCAGCTTCCTGGCCAAGAGCCACGAGAGCGTGCGCGACCACGGCGCGTTCCAGGGCGCCTCGGTGTTCGGGATCGCGGCGAGCAGGCCCACGGCCGTGAGCCAGGACATCCCGGCCATGGCCCGCCACAGCGACTACATCGCGCCGATGGTCTACCCGTCGCACTGGGGACCCGGCGAATACGGTGTCGCCTCGCCGCACGCGCAGCCCTACGACATCACCGCGCGTTCGGTCGCGGCGTTCGCGGAGCAGGTGAAGGGAACCAACTCCCAGGTGATCCCGTGGCTGCAGGCGTTCTCCCTCGGCCGGACCTACGGGCCCGCCGAGGTGCGCGCGCAGATCACCGCGAGTGAGCATTCCGGATCGCCATCGTTTCTGCTGTGGAATGCGTCATGTCGTTACGGGACAGCCGGTCTCTGAACGCCACTATCGGCGGCGGGGCCCGGCGGGCGGGCCCTGGGG
>JALZNB010000053.1 GCA_030857905.1 Actinomycetota bacterium | reverse complement strand
CGCTACGAACGCAAAGCAGCCCACTACCTGGCATTCACGCAGCTCGCCTGCGCGATCATCTGCTACCGCCGAGCCGTCAAACTCGACCTGCTCACCCACAACAACCCCAAATGAGATGTGGTCTAAGTGCCATTCCGGCGGGACTCGTCGACGAAGGCGTGCAAGGTCACTTCGCGATCATCGACAATGAGCACCCGCGAACCACCATCCTCGTGTGGTGGTTCGCCCGAAAGAGCGGTCCTAGAGCGAGTCGCGGGCTACCGGGCAGGACATGCAGCGCGGGCCGCCTCGCCCCGTTCCCAACTCCGAGCCGCTGATCCGCAGCACCTCGATCCCGGCGTCCTCCAACCGGGCGTTCGTCTCCACATTGCGCTCGTAGGCCACCACAATCCCGGGTCCGACGGCGAGCGTGTTGTTGCCGTCGTCCCACTGTTCGCGTTCCGCGGTGACCGGGTCGAGGCCGGTGTCGATGACGCGGAGCCGGTCGATGCCCATCGCGCGGGCCGCGGCGTCCAGGAAGGGGGCGGGGCCGTCGACCTCGACGCCACCTTCGGCGCCTGCCCGCAAAGTGAAGGCCCGCAACGTGTCGCGCACCGCCGGGTACATCACCACCGCGTCCCGGTCGACCATGGTGCACACCGTGTCCAGATGCATCGTCGCCCGGTCCTGCGCGATCGGCACCGCGAGGACCGTGTGCGCCAAACCGTCCGAGAACGCCGAGCGGGCAAGGGATTCCGCGCCCGCGGGCGTTGTCCGCTCGCCGACGCCGATCGCCAGGACCCCGGGGGCCAACAGCAGGACGTCGCCACCCTCGACCGGGGCCGAGTGGGCGCCGTACGCGCGGCCCGCGGCGCGGAATCGGGGATGGTAGGCGTAAATCAGGTCCAGCAGAGCCGTTTCTCGGGCCCGTGCGGGCATCGCGAGCGAGGCGATGGCGACCCTGTCGCCGATCCACACCGAGGAATCCCTGGTGAACAGCAGGTTTGGCAGCGGATCGACCACGAAGTCGTGCGGGTGGTGCATCTTGCGCACCAGCGAGGCGCCCTCGGCGGCGGGAAGTTCCTCGAAGGTCATGCCCGCCATCAGGACGTCGGCGAGACCCTTGGCGTCCACTGTGGACAGGTAGCTCGCGAGCGAGTCGGCGAGTTCGTTGCCCAGCCGACGGCGGTTGACGGCGGTGAGGGCCGCGGCGGCGTGCGCGCGCTCGTCGGCGAGGGCGACCACGAGGGACTCCGACAACAGCATCACCTCGACGCCCTTGCTGCCGAGCACGTCGGCGAACGCGTCGTGCTCGTCCTGGGCCTTGTCGACCCACGGGATGCTGTCGAACAGCAGTTGATCATTGTTGCGTGGCGTGAGGCGCTTGAGTTCGTTGCCCGGCCGGTGCAGCAGTACCGTGCGTAGCGGGCCGACTTCGCTGTCCACCCTGGGCGCGGGTGCGGACTGCTCGGCATCGGGGACATCCGGAATCGCGGTCACGGATCTGAGCGTAACCACTCGGTAAGGAAAACGCCGCCCGCAGGCGTGCAAAATAGACAACAACGCCACGGATTGCGGTCTTGGCGAACGGTTCGTTAACTGAAAGGCAAGCTTGATGCGTGGTTTGTTGCGTCGGAAGATGGTCCAGGCGGGCCTTGCGATCGCCGTGGTCGCGTTGGCCGTCGGTTTGTGGACGTTCCAGCCCTGGCGGCTGTTCACCAGCAGCCGGGTGGACGAGGCGCTGCCCGCCGGTTTCGAGGTCGAACTGACCACCACGACCGTGCCCACCCCCAGCGTGCCGACCACAACGCCGATCAGCGCGTCCGTGCCCGCGTCCACGAGCACACCCCCGCCCGCAACCCCGAAACAGCTCGCGACGGGCGCGTTCGTCACCCAGGAACACGCCACCAGCGGCACGGCCCGCGTCCTGGATCAGGGCGGCGCCCGTCTGCTGCGCCTGGAGGGCTTCTCCACCTCCGACGGCCCCGACCTCCACGTGTGGCTCACCGACGCGAGCGCGGGCGGCTCATGGGGCAAGTACGACGACGGCCGCCACGTCACACTCGGCAAGCTCAAAGCGACGGACGGAAACCAGAACTACACGATCCCGGCGGACGCGGATCTGGACGGCCTGCGCAGCGTCGTCATCTGGTGTGACCGCTTCAACGTCGCCTTCGGTTCCGCCCCGCTCGCTCTCTAAGGCAACCTCGGCCGCTTCCTCGCCAGCAGTGGCGCGAACAGATCGCCGTGCTTCTCGACGCGGTCGAGCACGTCCTCGGAGGTGAACGACAGGTCGGCCGGTGCCTCGCACGCGGTGACCTCGTCCCAGGTCAGCGGCGTCGAGACCGTGGGTCGCGGGCGTGCGCGCAGCGAGTAGGGGGCCACTGTGGTCTTCTGCGGGTTGTTCTGGCTCCAGTCGATGAACACCTTGTGGGGGCGCAAGATCTTCGCCATCCGCGACACCACCAGTCCCGGGTTCTCCTTCTCCAACCGTTCCGCCAGCGACTTGGCGTATTCGGACGGTCGCGTCTCGGAGGTGGTGGTGATCGCGGCGTAGAGCTGCATTCCCTTGGAACCACTCGATTTCGCCAACGGAGTCAGGCCGTCGGCTTCGAGTAGTCCCCGCAGCAGAACGGCGACTCGCGCGCATTCCACGATCGTCGCGGGTGGGCCAGGGTCCAGGTCGAACACCAGCAGGTCCGGCGGTCGTCGAGCACCGCGACGGCCGACGGTCCACTGTGGAACGTGCAACTCCAGGCCAGCCTGATTTCCGGCCCACACAAGTGACGGCAGGTCGCTCAGCAGCGCGAAGTCGAGGCTTTCCGCGCCGGTGGTGCTGCCCGGCGTCTCGATCGTCACCAACCGCAGCCAGTCGGGGGCGTTGCGGGCCGCGTTCTTCTCGAAGAACCCGGCTTTGGCCACACCGTCGGGAAACCGACGGAACGTCACCGGGCGATCGGCCAGGTGCGGCAGCAGCACGGGCGCGATCCGGCTGTAGTAGTCGATCACCTCGCCCTTGGTGAACCCCTCGTCCGGATACAGCACCTTGTCCAAGTTGGACAGTCGGAGTCGGGTGCCTTCGACGTCGACAAGCACTTCACCGGCCATCAGAGCGCTCCTCGACATCCTCGGGTCGCTTGTCCGAGCGCAGACCGCGCCAGGCCGGGGCCCGCAGCCGCCCGTCGTTGGTCCAGTCACGGAAGACGACCTCGCCCACCAGGGACGGCCGCACCCAGTGCGCGCCTCGCGCGCGTTCGCGCGGGACCTCGTTGTGGAACGGGCAGGTCTTGCGTTCGAGCGACCGCAGCCTCGCCGTCAGGGTCCGCAGCATCTCGTCGGTGAACCCCGTGCCGACCTGGCCGACGTAGTGCAGCCCGTCCGGTGTGGGAACCCCGATCATCAGTGAGCCGAACACCTCGCCGCGTCGACCCTCACCCGGCCGCCAACCGCCGATGATCACCTCGGCCGCGCGCAGATCGGTGATCTTGATCCAGTCCGGGACGCGCTTCCCCGGGTGGTAACGCGATTCGAGACGCTTGGCGATGATGCCTTCCAGCGCCTGCTCACGCGCGGTCTCCAACACCGCGGGCCCCGCACCGGGATAGCTCGGGGAGGTGTTCCAACTCGGGCCGCGCAGACCGAGTCCCTCCAGTGCCTCGCGGCGCGCGGTGCAGGGCAGTGTGAGCAGGGACCGGCCGTCGAGGTGCAGCACGTCGAACACGACGTAGCTGATCGGAACGTCGGCCGCGAGTCTGCGGGCGATTCGCTGATCGGACACGTGCATCCGCTTCTGCAACGCGGAGAACGACGGCTTGCCGTCCTGGAAGGCGACTATCTCGCCGTCGAGCCACACCTGGGTGCTGCCCAGCTCTTCACCGAGTTCACGCAGCTCGGGGTAGGTCCCGGTGATGTCGTTGCCGCGTCGGGAGAACAGGCGGAGCCTGCCGCCGTCGACGCGGGCCAAGGCGCGCACGCCGTCCCACTTGAACTCGTAGGTCCACAGCTCGTCGTCCAGTGCCGACGGCAGCGAGCCGGGGGAGGCGAGCATCGGTTCCAGCGTCTCGGGCAGCGCCACCCAATCGGCTCGCTGCGGCGGATCGGATCGGCGCACCATCCAGTCGCGGCTGGACTTGCCGCCCGCGAAGAAGGTGTACTTGCCCCGAACCCGCCCGCCGTCGAGCACGACAGCCACCTCGCGGTCGCTCCACTTCACCGTCTCGTACGTGCCGCGATCCCAGATGATCATCCGGCCGCCGCCGTACTCGCCACGCGGGATCTCACCCTCGAACGTCGCGTACTCCATCGGGTGATCTTCGGTGTGCACCGCCAGGTGGATCGCGCCCGGCTCGGTCGGCAGGCCCTTGGGCACGGCCCAGCTCACCAACACGCCGTCGCGTTCGAGCCGAACGTCCCAGTGCAGGCTCGTCGCGTGGTGCTCCTGGATGACGAACGAATTGCCCGACGCGATCGGCGCCTCGTCGGCGGTCGGCACCGGCTCAGGGGTGCGCCCGGCGTTCCGCTTCCTGCGGTACTCGCCGAGTGCTGGCATGCCCCATTGGTACCCGGACCTGGGACGAAGCGCCAGATCAACCTGGTGGATCAGGGCAGCCAGGACACCTTGCCGCGCAGCAGGGAGTAACCGACGAAGGCGACGAAGTCGAGCAGCGTGTGGGCGATGACCAGTGGCCAGAGGCGGTTGGTCCGCTGCCAGACCCGGCCGAAGACGAGCCCCATCACCACATTGCCGATGAACCCGCCGAAACCCTGATAGAGGTGATACGACCCGCGCACCACGGCGGCGAGAACCAACGACGAATTCTCCCGAAAACCCAGGTGCCGCAACCTGCTGATCAGGTACCCGACGACCAGCACCTCCTCGGCCCACGCGTTGCCCGCGGCGAGCAGCGTCAACACCACCGGACGCCACCACGTGTCGTCAAGTGTCGACGGCTCGACCGCCAGGTTGACCCCGAGAGCGTGACTCACCAGATAGAACCCAAGCCCGGGGAGCCCGATCAACGCGGCAAGCCCCACACCCCCGAGCGCGTCCGCCCCCTTGCGCCGCCCGTCGAGCCCAATCTCACTGAGCCGCATCCCCGCCTTGTAGAGCAGGAAGACACCGAGGGCACCCCACGCCGCCAACCGCACGACGCTCAGAAGCTGCTTGAGCAGATCGATCAACCCAAGCTCGGCCTGCGACTGATTGATGGCCACCGACTGCTCGTTGAGCGCGACGGTCTGGAGCAGGGCATCGATCAAGGACAGCACGCTGTAAAGACCGGACAGACCCAGCGTGACCGCGAAAACGATCACCAACTCGATCCACACCAGCCGCCGCTCCCGCGGATCGGCGACCATGTCATCCCCCGGCCGCACCGGCGCCAGCCAGTCCCGCAGTTTCGCCACCGCCCGAAACTACCCGCCGCCTCCGGTTATCCACATCCCGCTCAACCATCCACAGAAATTCCGCGGCTCTTCTGTCCCAGCTGACCGCCGATAGACTGGAACAGGGACGTCCCCCTGGGAGCGGCGGGGTATTGGGGTGAGGGCCTGGGGCCGTTTTGCGGCAGGTTGTGGAACGGCGATGGGACCATGACCGGCGCGATAGCCCAGATCGCCTTTATCCCGCCGAGGCGTCCGGATAACCCCGTGCTGCGCGGGAGGCGTGGCGGAAGACCTACGGAATGCGGCCGAAGCCGACCGGTGGATACACCGTGGCGGTGAAAGCTGGGGAGGCCCTCGCCGTTCCGAATGGTGTCGAGGGTGAACCGCACGAGCACCGTGGCTCAGCCCGCTGTGCACTTGGCGGCGGTACTGGTGCAGTGGTTCGCCAGCGGTGCCATTCAGCGCGGAAACGGATCGTGACCTCCCCGACGCATCAGGCAACGAGGCTGGGGGCGGGCCACTTGCGACGGTGGCTGTCGATCTGGTCAAGCGGAGGGTGCGCCGTGCTGAACCTGGATATCTACCTCGCCGGGCTCGCGGCCAGGAAGGGGCAGCCGACCAGGCGGCGGAGTTCTGTGCTCAGGTCGGCGGGTGTGCCGACCGGCTTGGCGAAGGCGAGGCGTACGTCGTGGTCGGCGTCGACGGCTTCGATTCGCAGTCGGAGGCCGAAGCGGTCGAGGCCGAGTGGTCGCACGTGGCCGCCGCGCAGGGGTTCCGGTAGGTGGCGGGCGAGGGCGCCGACCACGTCGGTGTGGGACAGCTCCAGGTGGCGCAGCCATCCGGCCTCGTGTTCGGCGAACGGGTCCGGTTGGGCCGCGGTGAATTCCTCGATCCGCACCGACTGGGTGCCTTCCGCGTCGGCGAGGACCATGGACGCCGGGGTGAGGTGCAGCAGGGTCGCGCCATGTCCGAGGCCGAGCAGGCGGGAGTCGGGGCGGGTTTCGGCGACGAGCAGAGCCTGTTCGCGGGCTTGTTCGGGGGTGAGCGCGCGCAGCCAGCCGGTGATCCAGAGCAGGCCGCGGATCGGTTCCCGCAGTGGTACGGGTGCCTGGTCGGCGATCTCGACCATGGTGGCCAGTTCGCCGCGCGGCGCCTGCCGTGCGGCCGCCGCCAGCGGGTGATCGACGGGCAGCAGCACGCTGACCGTCGAGTCCGGGTGGATGTGGTGCAGTAGCGGGGTGACTCGGTCGGCCGCGGTCGGATCGTCGCCGGATGGCGCCAGGGTCGCCCGGCCGCCGAGTGCGGCGATGGTGCGGGCGCGCTCCGCCGGTTTCGGGGCGGGCGGACGCGGCGCGTCAGCTTCGGTCACGGACATCCACCTTCCAGGTTAGGACACCCTAACTTGTAGGGGATTGTCGGTGGAAGCGGCTCCCGCGAAATCCCACGAAGTGGTTACGCTGCCGGTCGGCGAACCGGATCGGGAGGCACTCATGAGCAAGGGCGAAGCGCCCGCGGTGCATCCGCCGACCGATGTGCCCGCGATCGAGGACCCGCCGACCGCGCGCGCCCTGCGCGGGTTGCGGCTTCCGCTGATCGGCCTTCCGCTCGCCGTCGTGGCGTTCGGGGTGCCCGCGATCGCGCTCAACGCGGCAGGCGCGGGTTGGGTCGGTGTCGCCGCCCTCACCA
>JALZNB010000052.1 GCA_030857905.1 Actinomycetota bacterium | reverse complement strand
AGCGTCCACCGGGCCGCGTGCGAGCGCGGCCCGGTGGACCCGCTTCCCATGGGAGAGTCGTCGTGGCCATCAGCGTTTTCGACCTGTTCAGCGTCGGTATCGGACCGTCCAGTTCGCACACCGTCGGCCCGATGCGGGCCGCGCTCATGTTCACCGAAGGTTTGCGTGACCGAGGTGTGCTCGGCGACGTCGCCCGTGTCCGGTCGGATCTGTTCGGTTCGCTCGGTGCCACCGGGCACGGCCACGGCAGCGACAAGGCTGTGCTGCTGGGACTGGAGGGCGAACGCCCCGAGGACATCGACACCTCGGTGGTGCCGGTCCGGGTCGAGTCGATCCGCGCCACGCGCCGCGTGCGGCTGCTCGGCACGCACGAGATCACGTTCACCGAGGGCACCGACCTGGTCATGCACCGCCGCAAGTCGTTGCCGGTGCACCCCAACGGAATGACGTTCGCCGCATGGAACGCAGCGGGCGCGCTGGTGGCCGAGCGGACCTACTACTCGGTGGGTGGCGGCTTCGTCCTCGACGAGAACTCGACCGACGGCCCGGTCATCTCGGCCGACACGACCCCGGTGCCCTACCCGTTCCGCACCGCCACGGAACTGCTGGCCCACTGCGAACGCGACGGCCTGACCATCGCCGAGGTCATGCTGAGCAACGAACGCGTGTGGCGGACCACCGACGAGGTCCGCGCGGGACTGTTGGGGATCTGGCAGGTCATGCAGGACTGCGTGACGCGCGGCTGCGCGCAGGAAGGCGTGCTGCCTGGCGGTCTGAAGGTGCCCAGGCGGGCGAAGATCCTGCACGACAAGCTGATTTCCGAGGATGGCGCCGGAGATCCGCTGTACGTCATGGACTGGGTCAGCCTGTACGCGTTGGCGGTCAACGAGGAGAACGCCGCGGGCGGGCGCGTGGTGACCGCCCCGACCAACGGCGCCGCCGGGATCATCCCGGCCGTGCTGCACTACTACACCCGGTTCATCTCGGTGGCCACCGAGAACGGCGTCGTCGACTTCCTGCTGACGGCCGCCGCGATCGGCGTGGTACTCAAGGAAACCGGCTCCATCTCGGGAGCCGAAGTCGGATGCCAGGGCGAAGTCGGCTCGGCGGCGGCCATGGCGGCGGCCGGGCTGACAGCGGTGCTGGGCGGGTCGGTCGCGCAGGTGGAAAACGCCGCCGAGATCGGACTCGAACACCACCTGGGGCTGACGTGCGACCCGGTGGGCGGGTTGGTCCAGATCCCGTGCATCGAACGCAACGCCGTGGGCTCCACCAAAGCGATCAACGCCTCCCGCATCGCCCTGCGCGGCGACGGCAAACACATCGTCCACCTGGACAAGGTGATCAAGACGATGCGCGAGACCGGCGCGGACATGCACACCAAGTACAAGGAAACGTCCCGAGGCGGACTCGCCCTCAACGTCATCGAGTGTTGAATCGAGGTCGAGCGCAACGCGCTCGGCCTCGACCGGCATGAGCGGCAGACTCGTACGTTTACTCTGACGCGACCGACACCGCGCGTGAGCAAGCCATCTGCGCGAGCTTTTCTTGGACGTTTACGTCCACCTCGTCGGTTACAACCTGCGGAACCTGCGCCATCTTGCCGTCTTGCAGGTCAACCCGCATAACGCGAAGCGTGCCTGATGCCGGTGCGTTGCCTGCGAGGCAGTGCACTGCCGCAACCCAGGACGCGCCTGTTCGACCTTCCGTGAACGGGTTGGTTTCCGCTATGTTCCAGGGAACACTGAATTGTGTTTTTCCGTCGTCTGATTGTCCGATCCGGACGTATGTCCGGTCGTCCCCTTCGACTTCGGTCGCTGAATAGCCCACGAGCGCTACCTCGGGTGCGGTTGCCCCGAGATTCACGCCATCAGGAATTTCCGTGGCGGTGACGCCTTTGATGGGCGCAGCGTCGGTTCCACCGTACTTGTCGCATGACTCGTCAGGCGCGCCGAGTCCCGCCTCGCCACCCTGGAACAACATAAAGGCAGCCGGCACCAACTCTTCACTGCGATGCGCAATGAGCCAACGGCGGTCGGGCGCGTTTGGCGGCAGTAAGATGTCCGGCAGCGGCTCACCGATGCAGTAGCCGTCAAAGCCCACAGTGCACCCAGCCGGAAAGCGTCCGACCTGAGCGAATTGGCGGCCCGCGCCTGCTCTGGTGTTCACCCCTTGCTCCGTGGTTTGCGCGAGCAGGCGGGCGCCTTCCACCGAGGCATTACTGCAAGCCGGAGCGGCGGCGTTTCGTGGCGTCTCTGGGAAGAAGAACTGCGCAAGTGCGAATGCTGCAGTAGCGACGCCAACCAGACCGGTCAGGAGCACGATGCCGCCCTGTGGGGCCGGAGTATCAGACGAGAACAGTCGATAGAGAAGCAGGCAACCCGCGACCGCCAGCACGGCAATGATGGCGTTGACATAATTTGACCTTGTCGGACCGTAAATCTCGCCGTCGGAAAAGAGTAGCCAACGCAGTAGTGGCGGTAAGATGACGAGTGAGACACCAAGACCTACAAACGCCCAAGATGCGCGCATCGATACCGCCTTTTGTAGGTTGCGAGTTCTTGGCTTGATCATCGTCCGGGGTGCTGGGTTCGTTACGTTTTTTTACACCGTGTCTGTTGAGCCGAAATGCAGGCAACTCGACGTCTTTCCGTTCAAGAATTCGACAAGGGAGAGTGGGGTGGGGATTTTTGATACTGTTGTCTGCCCGCACATTCATGCCGGTGATCTTGTGCTTGCCCGAGTGCAGGTCCAGGCGATCCGGTCGGGCCGCGCGTCGACGTGGTCGTGCACAGGCTGGTCGCCCGCGTGACCAGTTGTTGTCGGTCCCTTGTGGTTGCATGAGTGGGTGGACGAAGCAGTCATCGAGTTGGGTAGTCAGGCCGAGTGGGCCGCGTGGTTGTCGGAGAACCATGCCACTGAGACGGCCGTGTGGTTGAAGGTCGCGAAGAAGAGGTCCGGCATTGTCACGGTCTCCTGCCCGGAAGCGCTCGACATCGCTTTGCGATACGGCTGGATCGACGGACAGCGCGGCAAACTCGATGACGACTACTTCTTACAGCGTTACTCGCGCAGGCGAAGAGGCAGTCGGTGGTCGCGGATCAACAGGGACAGGGTGGAGGTCCTGGCCGCGGAGGGGTTGATGTTTTCGGCGGGACTGCACGAAGTCGAATTGGCGAAGGCCAATGGGCTGTGGGATGCCGCCTACGCTTCGTCGAAGAACATGGTGGTGCCGGACGACCTCGCGGCCGGTCTCGACCGTGATCCCGTTGCTAAGACCACATCTCATTTGGGGTTGTTGTGGGTGAGCAGGTCGAGTTTGACGGCTCGGCGGTAGCAGATGATCGCGCAGGCGAGCTGCGTGAATGCCAGGTAGTGGGCTGCTTTGCGTTCGTAGCG
>JALZNB010000046.1 GCA_030857905.1 Actinomycetota bacterium | reverse complement strand
GTGATCGCACTGATCGCCGGGGGCACGCTGACCCTGCCGAAGATCACCGTCACCGACATCCGCCGGGCGCCGGAAGCTCTTCGGTCCCTGAGCCGGGGCCTGACGATCGGCAAGCTGGTGCTGACCGTGCCCGCCCCACTGGACCCCGACGGCACCGTCCTGGTGACCGGCGCGACCGGCACACTCGGTGCTCTGGTCGCCCGGCACCTGGTCGAGGAACACGGAGTCGCGCGCCTGTTGCTGCTCGGCAGGCGCGGCCCGGACGCGCCCGGCGCAGCCGAACTACGCGCCGATCTCGCCGGTCTCGGCGTCGAGGTCGAGCTGGTGGCCTGCGACGTCGCCGACCGGGACGCGGTCGCCGCGGTGTTGGCCGCCGTGCCCACCGAGCACCCGCTCACCGCCGTCGTCCACGCCGCCGGAGTTCTCGACGACGGCGTGCTCGCCGCGCAGACCCGCGACCGGCTCGACACCGTGCTGCGCCCCAAGGTCGACGCGGCCTTGGCGCTGCACGAGCTGACCGCGCCACTCGATCTGGCGGCGTTCGTGTTGTTCTCCTCGGCGGCCGCCACCTTCGGCGCGGCCGGGCAGGCGAACTACGCCGCTGCCAACGCTTTCCTCGACGCTTTGGCCGAACACCGCCGCGCGATCGGCCTCCCGGCGACCTCGCTGGCGTGGGGCCTCTGGGCCGACCGCAGCGCACTGACCGCGAGCCTGGCCGAGTCGGACCTGGCCAGGATGCGGCGGGCGGGTGTGCGCCCGCTGTCGGCCCGCGAAGGGCTCGCGCTGTTCGACGCGGGACTGGCGGCCGACGCCCCGGTCGTCATGGCCGTCCGCTTGGACACCGCCGCGATCACCCAACCGCCACCACTGCTGTCCGGTCTGGTGCGGACACCGCTGCGGCGGGCCGCCGTGACCGCGGTCGACGCGACCGGCCTCGTGGCCAAGCTGCGCGACCTCGACCGACGTGAGCAAGACAGCACGTTGGTCGATCTCGTGCGCGCACACACGGCCGCCGCGCTCGGCCACCCGACGCCCGACGCGGTCAACGCCCACCGTGCGTTCCGCGATCTGGGCGTGGATTCGTTGACCGCTGTGGAACTGCGCAACAGGCTCGGGGCGGCCACCGGCCTGCGGCTCCCCGCGACCCTCGTGTTCGACCAGCCGACCCCGCTCGCGCTGGCCGAGCACCTGCGCGCCGAGTTGCTCGGCGCCGACGAGCCGACGCCCGTGGTCGCCTCGGTCCGATCGACACCGGACGACGCCATCGCGATCGTCGCGATGAGTTGCCGATTCCCCGGCGGCGTCGATTCACCCGAGGCGCTGTGGGACCTGCTCGCGCGAGGCGGCGACGCCGTCTCCCCGCTGCCCGCCGACCGCGGCTGGGATCTGGAGTCGCTGGTCGATCCCGACCCGGACCGACCCGGCACGATCACCGTGGGGGAGGGCGGTTTCCTCGACAGCGTCGCCGACTTCGACGCGGGCTTCTTCGGGATCTCCCCGCGCGAGGCCCTGGCGATGGACCCGCAGCAGCGGCTTCTGCTTGAGATCGCGTGGGAGACCTTCGAGCGGGCCGGGATCTCCCCGGATTCCCTGCGCGGCAGCGACACTGGCGTGTTCGCCGGATCCAGTGGCCAGGATTACGCCGCGCTCGTCGCAGGCGCGGGCGGAGACGGCGAGGGTTACCTCGCCACCGGGAGTTCCGCCAGCGTCCTTTCCGGGCGGGTCGCCTACTCGTTCGGGTTCGAGGGCCCCGCGGTCACCGTGGATACGGCGTGCTCCTCGTCGTTGGTCGCGCTACACCTTGCGGCACAAGCGTTGCGCGCGGGGGAGTGCTCTCTGGCGTTGGCAGGCGGCGTGTCCGTGATGGCGACTCCGGGCGCGCTCGCCGCGTTCAGCCGCCAGCGTGGCCTGGCCGCCGACGGCCGCTGCAAGGCGTTCTCCGACAGCGCGGACGGCATGGGCATGGCCGAAGGCGCCGGAATGCTGTTGCTGGAACGGCTTTCCGACGCTCGACGCAACGGGCATCAGGTGCTCGCGGTCGTGCGGGGGAGCGCGGTCAACTCCGACGGCGCGTCCAATGGACTCTCGGCCCCGAGCGGGCCCGCGCAGCAGCGGGTAATCCGGCGGGCGCTCGCCTCCGCCGGGCTGGAACCGTCCGATGTGGACGTGGTGGAGGCGCACGGCACGGGCACTTCTCTTGGCGATCCGATCGAGGCGCAGGCGTTGTTGGCGACCTATGGGCAGGATCGCGATGATCCCGTGTTGCTTGGTTCGGTGAAGTCGAACATCGGTCACACCCAGGCCGCGGCCGGTGTCGCCGGGATCATCAAGAGCGTGTTGGCGTTGCGACACGGCATCGTGCCGGGGACCCTGCACGCGGACGATCCATCGTCGCATGTGGACTGGACGGCGGGCGCGCTCACGCTGGTGACCGAACCGACCCCGTGGCCCCACCGCGACCGTCCGCGTCGCGTGGGCGTGTCCTCGTTCGGCATCAGCGGCACGAACGCGCACGTCGTCATCGAACAGGCGGCCGAGCGGGAGCCGGAGACCGACCACGAGGGCGGCTCGACCCCGATCCTCGTCCCGCTCTCCGCGCGCACGGACTCGGCCGTGCGGGACCAGGCGTCCCGACTCGCCGACTTCGTCCGCGCCGGAACCGTCTCGGCGAACCGGCTCTCGGTCGCGCTCGCCCACGGCCGCGCCCATTTCGACCGGCGCGCGGTCGTCGTCGCCCGTGACCACGCCGCGCTGCTCGACGGCCTCGACGCGATCGCGACCGGAGAGGTGTCCACCGCGTCCTCGGTGGTCGAGGGCACGGTCGCGCAGGCCGCCAGGGTGGCCTTCCTGTTCGCGGGCCAGGGCACGCAATCCGAGGGTATGGGCGGTGAACTGCTCGGGTACCCGGCGTTCGTCGAGGCGCTCGCCGAAGTGTGCAAGGAACTCGACCGCCACCTCGACGAGCCCGTGCACTTCGACACCGACCTCGACGACACGGCACTCGCCCAGCCCGCGCTGTTCGCCTTCGAAGTCGCGCTGTACCGACTCGTGGAGTCCTGGGGTGTGCGTCCGGACGTGCTGGCCGGGCACTCCATCGGCGAGATCGCGGTCGCGCACGTGGCGGGGGTGCTGGACCTGCCGGACGCCGCGGTGCTGGTGGCCGCCCGCGGCCGACTGATGCGCGCGTTGCCCGCCGGTGGCGCGATGGTCGCCGTGCAGGCCACCGAGGACGAGGTCCGCCCGTTGCTCGACGGCCTCCGGGCGAACATCGCCGCCGTGAACGGGCCGCGGTCGGTGGTCATCTCCGGCGCCGAGGACGTGGTGCTGGACGTGGCACGTGTCCTCGCCGAGCGGGGTGGCCGGACTCGGCGACTCGACGTCAGCCACGCGTTCCACTCAGTCCTGATGGAACCCATGTTGGACGACTTTCACGCGGTGGCGGCGGGCCTGACCTACCACCCCGCGCGGCTGCCCATCGTCTCCACGGTGACCGGTGCCCTCGCCGGACCGGGCGACCTCGCGAGCGCGGCCTACTGGGTGCGGCACGCCCGTGCGGCGGTGCGCTTCGGCGACGCCGTACGCGCGGTCGAGCACCTGGGCGCCACGATCCTGCTGGAGATCGGCCCGGACGGCACCCTGACCGCGATGGCCCGCGAGAACACCGACGCCATCACGGTCCCCGCGGTCCGCCGCGACCGACCCGAGGACGAATCGGTGGCCCTGGCCCTGGGCGCGCTCCACACCCACGGCGTTCCGATCGATTGGGACGCGGTGGCGCCCGGCCGAACCCACCTTGACCTTCCCACCTACCCGTTCCAGCGCGATCGCTACTGGGTCGGCGGACACGGACCTCTTGTGCCCGGCGGGAAGCAGCTCGGGGAGGTGGGACCCACACTCCGAACGCGCTTGGCATCGGTCGACCCCGAGCTGCACCCGGACGTGGTCCGCGAGTTCGTGCTGGAGTGTGCCGCCGCCGCCTTGGGCCACGCCGAGTCGACAGTGCTCGACGCCCACCGAGGACTGCTGGAACAGGGCTTCGACTCCCTCACCGGCGTCGACCTGCGCGACCGTCTGGTCAAGGCGACCGGCCTCGACCTGCCCGTGAGCCTGGTCTTCGACCTGGCCACCCCGGCCGACCTCGCGGCGCGCGTCCTGACCGCTCTCGACGATGACACGACCGTGCTCATCGACTCATCGGTGCCTGCCCGGAGCCCGGGCGGTGGCCTCGTGTCCCTGTTCGGCCAGGCCGTCCGCCAAGACCGGATGGACGACTTCCTCGACATCCTGCGCGCGGCGGCCGCCTTCCGTGAGTCCTTCACCGCGGCGGACCTGCCCGCGCCCCACCATCCAGTGCGACTGGCCCGGGCCGAGGCAGGCCCGAGGCTTGTGTGCGTGCCGTCCTTCGCCGGAATGTCCGGTCCGCACCAGTACGCCCGCTGGTCCAACGCCTTCCACGGCACCCACGACATCGCCGTACTGCACCAACCGGGCTTCACCGCGGGGGAACCCCTGCCGGACTCCGCGCGAGCGGTCACCGGGTTGCTCGCCGAGTCGGTCCGCGGCCTCAGCCGCGAACCGGTGGTCCTGGTCGGCTACTCCGGCGGCGGTCTGGTCGCCCACGCGGTAGCGGCCGAACTGGCCCGCACCGGCACTCCCGCCGCGGGCCTGGTCCTGATCGACAGCTATCCACCCGAGGGGCAGGACACCCTGGCGGGTTTCCAGACCCGGCTGTACCAGGGTCTGCTCGACCGCCTGGACTCGATCGCCGCCGCGTGGGGCGACGACTGGCCGACCGCGATGGCCCGCTATTCCGGCTTCGACTGGACTCCCGCGAACCTGGAGCTACCCACCTTGTTGGTCCGCGCGTCGACTCCGCTGACGCCGGTGAACGGCCCCTGGCAACCCGAGTGGCCCACGCCGGTGGACCAGATCGACGTCCCCGGCACCCACTTCACGCTGATGGAGGACGACGCCCCCACCACCGCCGCGGCCATCCACGCCTGGCTGAGCAGGCTGGGAGATTAGAGTTCCATCGCGGGTGTCACGAGGGTGCGCGGCGTGGCGCCCGCGGTGCGCACGACGATCTGGGTCGTTCCCCTCGGCACGTCGGTCAGGACGAATCGGCCACCGTCGTCGGCGGTGGTGACGCTGGACTCGTGGCCCGCGACCCGCACCTCGACGTTGTGCTCGCCCGCCGGGACGAGCCACCCGTCGATGAGCTGGCATTGGCCGGTCCGGGTCACGCTGATCATGATGGCCAGGTCCTCGACGTAGAAGCTCATCGTGAGCGGGGCGACGCCGCCGCGAACACCGGACGCGGCGTGGTCGGCCCACAGCGCGGCCTCGATCTCGACCTCGGCGTCGATGTTCTCGATGGCGATGGCGAACTGGGCGCGCTCGACGAGACCGTCGGGCACGGGGTCGAGGTCGTCGACGATCCTGGCGACCTGGGCGAGCCAGTACTCCTGATCAGCGGGGTCCATCATGAAGTCGTCCACTGTCCTCATGCGCCACCTTCCCCATCGTCGAACAAGGCGCGCAAGGAGTGCAGACACCGTCCCCGGGTGGGCCCGATGCTGCCGTGCGGCATCCGCATCGCCTCGGCGACGAGGCGGTATTCGGCGCGGCCCGCGAGCACGGTCAGGCGCAGCAGTTCCTGGCAGCGTGGCGGCAGCCCGCGGAAGGCGCTCCACAGCCTGCGGTCGCGTTCGTCGCGCAGTGCCTCGGCCTCCGGCATCGGCGCGCTGCTGTGCACCTGCTCGGCGACCTCGGGGGACAACTCGACCTGGGCGTTGACCCGTTGCCGGGTGCGGTTGGCCTCCCGTCGGGCGGTGGTGATGAGCCACCCGACCAGCGCTCGGGGTTCGGTGAGTTGGTCGACGTGGCGCAGGAGGGCCAGCCAGACCGTCTGCACGACGTCCTCGGCGGTGGTGCGGTCCAGGCCCGCGCTTCGGGAGACGCTCCACAGCAGCGGCGTCAGCTCGGCGACCAGCACGTCGAACGCGCGTCGGTCGCCGTCGCGGGCCGCGGTCAGGCACGCGGCATGCCGCTCGGCGCCTTCGAGACCGTCCCACGGAGGTGACGCCGACGGTCGGTCCTCGGTGCCCTCGTGGAGGTTCACGGTCGGTTCGTCGCCCACCGCGTCCGCCCCTTCCACCCGGTAGTCACCAGCTCGTCCATCTGGAGCAACACGGTAGCGGTTCCCGCGCCGCCACTGAAGTCAGAGTGACCGGATTTCGCGAGATGGCAAGGGGAAATGACCTTGGGCACGTTCGCACCCGTCATGTGTGGGGGATCGCGGACGAGTACCTGATCAAGGCGACTTCCGTCGGCGGTCACCCCGTCGGCGAACAAGAGGATGGAGGGCATCGGAGCGCTCCCGCCAATGCCCTCCACCACGCCCGGGTTCACCGGGGGAGGCGTCGGATTTTCAGCGTGTTGTCGGTGCGCTTGCCCTCGTGCCCGTCCGGCATGACCTGGACACGTTCATGCTCCGCGCTGAGCAGCAGTTCCCACTGGCCGTCGGGAAGGTCGAGGCCGGCGAGCACCTCGGCGGGCGTCGGAAATCCCATCTCGTGATGGTGCCCGTGCTCCCCAGGCGGAAATCCGGCGTGGCCGACGATCAGCAGCATCCCGCCGGGGGCGACGGCCGACGTGGCGGCGCGCAGGATCTCCTCCCGGGGCAGTTCGACCTCCGAGTGCAGGAAGTGGGCCGAGACAAGGTCGAACGTGCCGTCCGGAAAGGATGTCGCGAGATCCAGCCGCACCCACCGGACCTCGACGCCTGCCGCCAGCTTGGCGGCCCGATCGAGCGCCACCTGGGAGACGTCGACCGCGGTGACATTCCATCCCCGCCGTGCCAACCAGATCGCGTCGGCTCCCTCACCACAGCCCACGTCCAGTGCCGTGCCCGGTGGCAGGTCGGCGGTCTCCCGCACGAGCGTGGCGTTGGGCTCGCCGCTCCACATCTGTTCTTTCTCGGCATAGCGGGTATCCCAGTATTCGGTGCTCATCAGGCCGTCTCCTCGACGAGGGAAGCGATCAGGTCGGCGTTCTCGCCGTCCACCACCTCACTGTGGGGCATCCGGGCCTCAGGTGGCAAACTTTCTTGCCGATATGGCAAACTGGAACCATGGCGGACGGTGACCTTGACGACCCCGATGACCCGAATGACCTCGACGACGTCTTGAACGCGGTGGGCCCCCGACTCCGGGCACTGCGCAGGGACCGCCGGATGACGTTGGCCCGGTTGAGCGAGACCACGAAGATCCCGGTGAGCACCCTGTCCCGGCTGGAGTCCGGGCAGCGCAAACCCACCCTCGAACGCCTGCTGCCGCTCGCGAAGGCGTTCGGCGTGCAACTCGACGAGCTGGTCGGTGCCCCCGCCACCGGCGACCCCCGCGTCCACCCCCGCCCGTTCACCCGCCACGGCGCGACCTTCATCCCCCTGACGCGCTACTTCGGCGGTCTGCACGCCTACAAGCAGATCCTCCCGGCTGGAAAACCGGACGCGGGGCCACCCGAGCAACGGGTGCACGAGGGCTACGAGTGGCTTTACGTCCTGTCCGGGCGTCTCCGTCTGGTGCTCGGCGAGCACGACATCGTCCTCGCGGCGGGAGAAGCGGCCGAGTTCGACACCAGAACGCCGCACGGCTTCGCCAACGGCGGTCCACACCCGGTCGAATTCCTCAGCCTGTTCGGCCCCCAGGGTGAACGACTCCACATCCGCGCCCGGCCCGCGAGCGGCTCACCCCGGGGATGATCGACGTTGCGCTGAAAGGGTTCACAGCCACGAGAATGGCACGTCGTGAACAGCGGACCGCATAGAATTCTCCGGTGCGCAGTGAGCGGTTGATCGCGGGGCGTTACCAGCTCGACGAGCGGATCGGCGCAGACGGAATGGGCATCGTGTGGCGGGCCACCGACCTCGAACTCGGACGGGTGGTCGCCCTCAAGAAGTCACAGGTCGGGGACAGCGGCCAGATTCGGCGTGAGGCGCGGATCGGGGCCGGACTGCACCATCCGAACGTCGTCACCGTGTTCGACGCGGTACTCGACGGCGAGGACCGCTGGCTGGTCATGGAGTATCTACCCGCGCGCAGCCTGGCTTCCATCCTGGAGACCGACGGTCGCCTGCGCCCGGAGGCCGCCGCCCGGATCGGCGCGCAGATCGCGGACGCGCTGGCCGCCATGCACGAACGCGGGATCGTGCACCGCGATGTCAAGCCCGGCAACATCCTGGTCGCCGAGACCGGCATCGCGAAGCTGACCGACCTCGGTATCGCGCGGTGGGCCGAAGCGACTGTCACCAGCAGCGGTGAGGCGGGCGGCACCCCCAGCTACCTGGCACCGGAAGTCGCCGACGGACACGAGGCGTTGGCGCCGGCCGATGTGTTCTCCCTGGGCGCCACCCTGTTCGCCGCGGTGGAGGGCGGTTCGCCCTGGGGCACCGGGGAACAGGGTCCGTTCGCGCAATTGCGGCGGGCCGCCGCGGGTGAGCTGGAACCCATGGTGCGGGCAGGACCACTGGGCACGGCGCTCACCGAACTGCTGCGGAAGAAGACATCCGAGCGGCCGACCGCACGGGTGGCGAAGCGTCTGCTGGAGAACGTCGCGGGCGACACTGTCCCGGCGAATCCGTTGACGGGTCCCCTTTCGGTTCGGCGGCCCCGCCGGAACAGGCTCTTGATGGCCGGTGGTGCCGTGGTCGCGGTGGTAGCACTCGTCGTCGGCTTGGTGACGTTCTTCGGCCGCGTCCCGGAGACGGCGCCGGTGGCGGGCTCGGTTGGGGACGAGCGCACCGCAGACCCGTGCTCGCTGCTGGACCTGGCGTCCGGGGCCCGGTTCGGAACCGTCGTGCTCGACATCGAGTACGGCGGCTTCAACCGTTGTGGCCTGCTCATCAAGCGCTCTGGCGACCCCAACGACCAAATACATGTGCAACTCCTGATTCAGGATCCCCCGGAGTTCCCGGCGCAACCGCACACAGCGGGGAAGATCAGCGCGATGGACCGTCCCCCGGAGCGGGACGGGGTTTGTGAGCGGAGCATCCGATTGTCCGACGGCAATCAGGTCGTGATTTCCGCGCGCCACCAGGACGGTCGGCAGGCGGAACTGTGCGCTGTGGCGGAGGCGGCCGCCAACGGCACGTTGACCGCCTTGAGTCGCGGCCAGATTCTCCGGCGCACGATGCCGTTTCCCAGTGGATCACTCGCCCACGTGGACGCGTGCGCGCTGATCGAGGATGAGGACATCGTCAAGGCCGTCGGTGAGCGCGGTATCGCGCCGTCCCCTGCTTTCGGCGACTGGATCTGTTATTGGGAGCGCGACCCGATCGAAATGGAAGTCGCCTTCGTCCGAGGGTGGAAGCCGGTGCCCGGTGAGAACGAGCTGATCAAGGTCGGTTCCCGGGATGCCTACATCGATCCGCGGACTTCCGTCGATGAAGGTCTGCCCCTGTGCGTGATCCAGGTCGTGCACCGACCATACGTAGTAGCGGAGAATTTTCAGAAGGACTGGGTCGAAATGGTCGAGGTCTCCGTGGAGATCGAGGAAAATCCCCAACTGGACAAGCTCTGCGACTCGGCTCGCACTCTCGCCGAGGCCGTGGTCAAGCGGTTGCCGCCGGTCTGAACCACGACAGGTGTCAGTGCGGACCGTCCAGGAGGTTCAGGTCGGTCGGGACCAGGGTGGTCGAGGACACGAGTTCGCGCAGGAGGTTCACCGTGAGCGTGAGGCCGACCGGTTCGCCGACCTCGTCGCGGCGCAGCCCGAAGACGCCGCCCGCCGAGAGCCGCGCGCGGACCTCGGCGACCAGGTGTTCCACCCGTTTGGTCGTCCACTTCGCGGTGGGCCGCAGTTCCGCCAACTCGGTGGCGGCCTGCTGCCTGGACAGCGGCTGCGGGTGTGGATCGTGCAGCAGGTATCGCTGTCCGAGCACGACGAGGGCGAGGTGTTCCTCCACCGTGAGACGCCACCGCCGCGGCGGCTGGGTGATGTCGCCGGGGCGTGACGGCGGCTTCCCGCCCTCCTCCCCGGCCACGTACAGCTCAAGCAGGTGTTCGCGGCCCCGTGACCCGCGAAGGAACAACGGCGTGTAGCCGACGGCCAACGGGATCGGATCGCCCTCACGGTGCAACAGCAGCGAACTCGCCAGCCGGATGGGGGAGCGTCCGGTGTTGCTGACCCACCACTGACCGAGCCGGTGGTCGAGCAGACCGTGCTGACGGCTGATCAACAGGTCGTCCTCGCCGACGCAGACCTCCACTTCGGGGCGATTGCGCCCGAAACGGATGGTGAGCCCGGGTTCGGGGGCGACCGTGATGCCCCCGGTCACCGCCAACGCGCTGATCGCACCGGGCGCGGCGTGCGCGACGCCGCCGACCAGGCTCCGCTGCCGCGCCGGATTCAAAGCAGCCGATTTCACTCCAGCCCCCCATCGACCAGGTAATGCCAGGTATCGGACACAGTATGTCGCCGCCTTTCGGGACCCGTCCCGGATCGAGATCGGCACACTGGCCTGACGCCGTTAAAGATGATGAAGGGGCCGGGGGAACGTCTCTAGGATGTCGTCAACGCACTGAGCGCGTCCAGAGACAGCGGGGGTTCGCGATGGTCCTGACCAGTCGGCACGCTCGGATCGGTGACATCGCGGATCTCCAGGTCGTGATGGACGCGGCGATCGCCGAACTGCAACGCGGTTTCCTCACCGGCGCCCAGATCGAATCGAGTCGGGCGATCATGGGCATCGACACGCAACTGATCGACGACGGTACGTACTTCGTGGTCTACGCCGACGGCGCGATCGCGGGGTGCGGCGGCTGGAGCCGGAGGGCGACGATGTACGGCAACGACAACAGCCCCCGCCGCGACTCTCGTCTCCTCGATCCGAAAACCGAGGCCGCCAGAGTGCGGGCGATGTACACCAGTCCGGCGTTCACCCGCCGAGGCGTCGGCAGGTTGATCTTGTCCTTGTGCGCGGAGGCCGCGGCCGCCGAAGGCTTCACCAGGCTCGAACTCATGGCCACGCTTTCCGGCCAGTCGCTGTACGCCTCGTGCGGTTTCGAGCCGGTCGAGCGCATCGAGGACACCACAGGTGGTGTCGCTGTGCCGTTGGTCAAGATGGTTCGACCGGTCGAGCAGGTCTCGACGCACCAACGGTGACCGACATCGAGCGATCGCCCGCCGAGTAGACCACCCCTCACCGGGCGGCGAAAATGCTGCCCTGGAACGGTTTCTGACAGTTCTTGCGCAGGATCGCACCCGAGGTACCCGACAGCGACACGGAGGTGACCGGCGTACCGGTGACGTCGGTGTGCGGGCTGCCCAATCGCACGGTCACCGCGCCCGTCGTGGTCGCGTTCGCGTTGACCACCACCGCTCCGCACGAGAAGTCTCGACGGAACACGTTGGTCGCCACGGGACGTGATGGCCCGGTCGGCACCCCGAGATCCCAGTCGTACTCGGCGTGCCATGGTGACGCGTCGCCGTAGCCGTCGGTCTCGGCGATCTCCGAGATGGCCGACCGGGTGCCCCCGGCGATCAGGTAGCTGGCCAGGCCGTAGCGAAACGGTTGGTCCGACCCCGGGGAGAAGTGCGGCTGAACCCAGGTGATCTTGCCCTTGGCTTCGTTGGCCGCGATCTGCGCGACCTGCCTGCTCCAACCCTGGCTGTACTCCGGCAGCAAGTTCTCGCTGTCGAAGGTAAGCCACCACTCGTCGAACCCGCCGTCGAGGTTTTCGGTGTAGGCGTCCCAGATCCCCGAATACAGTCGTGCGTTGGAGAGGTTGGCGACCGTCTTGAGTCCGGCGGCGGTGAACGCTCTGCGAGTGTTGGCGAACATAGACTTGTACGCGTCCTGCATGGAAGCGTCGGTCGGGTATTGGCGGGGACACACACCCGCGTGGTAGGTGTCGCAGCCGAACAGGGCGTTGTCCATGAAAACGCCGTCGAACCCGGACTTCGTGCTACTGGCGACCACGTTCTCGGCCCAGGACTTCTGGTAAGCCGCGTTGCCGACGTCCATCTGCCAGTGGCCCGGGTAGCCGCCGTAGGTCAACCGCTCCCCGCGAGCACTCCGCAGGAACCACTCCGGGTTCGTCTTCTGCGCGTGGCAATAGCCGATACCGGTGGGCAACTGCGCGTCGTCCACCCCACCGCGGCAGGCGTAGTCCCGGGTGGACGACAGGTCTTTGTAGACGAACACCTGGACAGCGGGGTTCGCTGCTTTCAACTTCGGGACGAGCGCACCTTCCCACGCGTTGAGCACGATGTAGGCGCGCCTGCGCGCCTCGGTCGCGAGCATGGCGTCCGTGGTCGGTGTGCTGTTCATGTGCAACCAGAACGACCGCACTCGCCCAGGTCCGCCCGCCGGGATGGGATTGGTTGGAGTGCGCGGGTGGGCGCTCGCCCGCGTGAGGTCATCGCCGAAGTCCGCCACAGCGGTCGAGGGTGCCAGACACAGGGCGCCGACGACACCGAGCACCGCTGTCACCATCCCGCGATTGCGGCCGCGGCCCGTCCGAATGGGAAAGGGCATGACAGAACTCCTTCGGCTGTGGCGCTTCGCCGCGATCGAGCGCGGCGGTAGACGCGACATTCGATGCGCGTCCAGGAGGTGCCGATCCCGAATAGTGCTATCGCGCGGAGAAATGGCCAGTACGCCGAAAAACGCGGCGGGGACCGAACTGGCGCGGCCAGTGAAGCCCGTTCACTGGGCGCACGTCAAGTAACCCACATCACATTTGTCGGGCGACTTATTCACAAGCACACACGGTGTTCGGTCGAATGACCTGAGTGAGTGTCGCGCTCAGTTCTGGCAGGTCACGCGCTTCCACGGTGGATCGACCCCGTGCGATGACGGCTGATCAAGGGAGCTGTCGCGGCCACTCCGGCTCGCGGGTCAGCCGCTGTCGGGAGATCTGTGGAAGTCGCGTATCGAATAGTTGAGCCCCAGTGACATCATTGCTGATGTCCGATAGCGCGAACAGCTCCCAACCTGGTCGGTGGACAGGTTGGGAGCTGTTCGGGTCGAATTGCCTTGATCTACGCGAAGTGCCATCGCCGATTCTTGCCTCAGTGCGCGGGAGTTCCGAGGATGCGGACGAGGTTCTCCTCGGTCTCGTTGCCGAGCTTCTCGAACGCGACCTTGGCCACCGGGCCCGCCAGCTTGGCGAGCCCGTGGAACTCGATGTGCGCGTGATAGGTGATCGACGTGGTGCCGGGCGCCGCACCCGGCTTGACGCTGATGTCGTCGGTCGAGGTGGCGGTGTCGTTCTTGCCGACGAACTGCACGCGGTCGGCCTCAAGCCTGGTGAGTTCGTAGCGCAGCTCGGTCTCCTTGCCCAGGAACTTGGACACGTTGCGCCACCGCGATCCCACGGCGACGGGCCCGGAATCCAACCGGGTGCAGGAGACGGTTCCCGGGTCCCACTCCTCGGCACGGGAGAAGTCGCGCAGGTATTCCAGCACCGCGTCGCCGCTCTGGTTCACCGTGAACGTACGGGTGACATCCACCATCGGGTCGGGCCCTTCTCGTCGGGAACGCCTGCCATCGGTCCGGGAACAGCCATGACCGACACCCGGAAGTGCCTCACCCTCGTGCGTGGTAAACCTCGGGCGGAATTCCCGCTCGGCCACCGTCGGTCCACTCGCCACGGGGTGAGTACCGTAACGGCTCCCGTACTCAGGGATACCCGACATCGGAGGCCACGTGACAGACATGCCACGAGACATCGAACGCACCTACTCGACGACCGACGTCGTGGCCAAGTTGCGGCGCCTCGCGGATGCCCTGGAGTCGGAGACCCCGTTCCGCATCCAGATCGCGGGCGAACGCATCCGGGTGCCCGCCCATGCCCGGTTCTCCATCGAGCACGAACGCGGCGACGACGAAGAGGAAATCGAGTTCCAGCTCACCTGGAGCCTTGAGGATGACGACGACGAGGAAGACGAGGAAGACGAGGAATCGCCGGTGTGACGATGTGCGGCCAAGGGGCATTCGCTGACGCGACTGCCTCGGAGGCCGCCGGCCTCTTGGTCATTACCGGATGCGTGAACACGACCGGAACTCGCCAGAACCGTCCGGCTCCCGGGAGCACCGGACGGTTCTGGCGATCGGTTCGTCGTTATGACTCGCAACTCGAGCGGATGTCCGGGGGGACGCCCACCGGTCCGCAGGTATCGGTTTCGGTCCCGCCGTTGAGGGTGTCCTCGGCGGAATCGGTTCCGGGACCGCGCAGGTCGTCATCACCCGCGGAGCCGTTCAGGGTGTCGATTCCCAGGCCTCCGCTGAGCAGATCATTTCCCGGGCCGCCGGTGAGGGTGTCGTTTCCCGCGTCGCCGTAGATCGAGTCGTTGAAAGCCGTGCCGGTGATGGTGTCGTTGCCGTCATTGCCGACGATCGTCTTTCGAGTATCCGAGTTGGTGCAGTCGATCGTGTCGTTTCCGGTGGAACCGGTCACGGTCGTCGTGGTCTGGGTCACGCCAGGCCCGACAGTGCAGGGGGCCGCGGCGGAGGCGCCGCCTGCCGTGACGACAAGACCGCCCATCGTCAGAGTGGCCGCGAGAACAAGCGGGTACATCGTCCGTCTTCGCATTTCTTTCTCCATTGTGTGACAAGATCCGCATTGTGCGGTGAACTGGGGGAAACAGTGAGAACTGTGATCGGGAACAGTAGGAGCGAGAGCGAAACGCTCGCGGGAACCGTCGTCCGTGGGTGATATTCACAGCAAATCGAACCCTACTCCGGCATTTTCGAAATAGATAGCGAACGCACGATAGGCTGATTTTTGGCGTTATGCGTTTGAAGTGGGGCCGCGGCGCCCCCGAACGGCGCCGCCGTTAACTCGATCGGCGGACATGGGGCCGCTGGCGGGGTGAAGTGCGGGCATGGTGGGCAGAGTCTTCGCCGTAGGGACAGACCCTGCCCGGGGTGTCACCGTTGAGACCCATGAATCCCGGCATCTCCGGATGGAGCGAACTACATGAACCGTCGTCGCATTGCCACTGTTGTCGCTGCCGTGCCCGTAGCGGCGTTGCTGGGCCTGGCCGCGGCAGCCACCGCCACCGCCGATGACCCGTTCGACCACGGCACCCACAGCAGCAGTGTTGGCGGTATCACCGCTGACACCGGTGAAGATGGCAGTAGCAGCGAGGTCGGTGCCATCACCGCTGACGACAGTGAGGCTGGTAGCAGCAGTGAAGTCGGCGGGATCGCCGCCCACACGGACAGCGATGGCAGCAGCACCACCCTCGGCGCCTTCACCGCCGACAGCACCTTCGTCGGTGGCATCAAGGACTGACGGAAAGCGCCGCTGGGCTGACTCTGGCCGCGGGGGGGGG
>JALZNB010000623.1 GCA_030857905.1 Actinomycetota bacterium | reverse complement strand
CATCCCACCCGGCCTTGCTCACGCCACCGGTGTGCTCAGGCGGTGTCGGTCAGCGGGCGGTCCACCCAGGACATGAGACCGCGCAGCTTGGTACCGGTCTCCTCGATCGGGTGGTTGGCACCCTTGTCCTGCAAGGCCTGGTAGTTGCCCCGGCCCCGCTCGTCCTCGGCCACCCATTCACGGGCGAAGGTTCCGTCCTGGATCTCGGTGAGGATCTTGCGCATCTCCGTCTTCACCGCGGAGTTGATCACGCGCGGACCGCGGGTGAGGTCGCCGTACTCGGCGGTGTCGGACACCGAGTAGCGCATTCGGGCGATGCCGCCCTCGTACGTCAGGTCGACGATCAACTTGAGTTCGTGCAGCACCTCGAAGTAGGCGATCTCGGGGGCGTAGCCCGCCTCGGTCAGCACCTCGAACCCGGTCTGCACCAGCGCGGACGCGCCGCCACAGAGCACGGCCTGCTCGCCGAAGAGATCGGTCTCGGTCTCCTCGGTGAACGTGGTCTTGATGACACCCGCCCTGGTACCACCGATGGCCGCCGCGTACGACAGCGCGAGCGCCTGGGCGCCACCCGTCGCGTCCTGCTCGACCGCGATGAGCGCGGGAACGCCCTTGCCGTCCACGAACTGCCTGCGCACCAGGTGACCTGGGCCCTTCGGCGCGACCATCGCCACGTCGATGTTGGCGGGCGGCTTGATCAGGTCGTAGCGGATGTTGAAGCCGTGCCCGAAGAACAACGCGTCGCCGTCCTCCAGGTTCGGCTCGATGTCCTCGGTGTAGATGGCACGCTGCTTGGTGTCCGGGGCCAGCACCATGATGAGGTCGGCCTCGCGGGACGCCTCGGCGGAGGTGCGCACCGGCAGGCCCTGCTCCTCGGCCTTGGCGCGGGACCTCGACCCCTCCGGCAGGCCGACCCGAACGTCCACACCGGAATCGCGCAGGCTCAACGCGTGCGCGTGGCCCTGGCTGCCGTAGCCGATGACGGCGACCTTGCGCCCCTGGATGACACCCAGGTCCGCGTCGGAGTCGTAGAAGATCTCGACGGACATTTCTTTCCCTTCTCGGACTTGCCCGGAAACTCGAAAACGGCAGGGACCGTCAGCGGCTGGTCGCGGTGATCGACCGCGGGCCGCGGCCGATGGCGACCATGCCGGACTGCACCATCTCGCGCACGCCGTAGGGTTCCAGCATTCGCAGCAGCGCCTCCAACTTGTCCGCCGTGCCGGTGGCCTCGACGGTCAGCGCCTCTGGTGAGACGTCGACCACCTTGGCGCGGAACAACTGCACGGTCTCCAGCACCTGGCTGCGGACGGTGGCGTCGGTGCGGACCTTGACCAGCAACAGCTCGCGGCGCACCGCGGTCGCCGGTTCCAGCTCCACGATCTTGATGACGTTGATCAGCTTGTTGAGCTGCTTGGTGACCTGCTCCAGCGGCAGGTCGTCCACGGCGACCACGATCGTCATCCTGGACACGTCCGCGTTCTCGGTCGGACCGACGGCCAGCGACTCGATGTTGAAGCCGCGCCGGGAGAACAGCCCGGCGACGCGGGCGAGGACACCCGGCTTGTTCTCGACGAGGACGCTCAGCGTGTGTGTGGTCATGGTGCTCAGTCCTCGTCGAACAGGGGCCGGATGCCGCGGGCGGACATGATCTCGTCGTTGCCGGTGCCCGCGGCGACCATCGGCCACACCTGGGCGTCCTTGCCGACCACGAAGTCCACGACGACCGGACGGTCGTTGATCTCCATCGCCCGCGCGATGACCGAGTCGACATCGTCCCTCGTCTCGCAGCGCAGACCCGCGCAACCGAGTGCTTCGGCGAGCAGGGTGAAGTCGGGAATGCGGTGCTTGTGCGTGCCGAGATCGGTTTGCGAGTAGCGCTCGCTGTAGAACAGGTTCTGCCACTGGCGGACCATGCCGAGGTTGCCGTTGTTGATGACCGCGACCTTGATCGGCGCGCCCTCGATGGCGCAGGTGGCCAACTCCTGGTTGGTCATCTGGAAACAGCCGTCACCGTCGATGGCCCACACGACCTTGTCCGGCATCCCGAACTTGGCGCCCATCGCCGCGGGCACGGCGTAGCCCATGGTGCCGAGACCGCCGGAGTTGAGCCAGGTCCTCGGCTTCTCGTACTTCACGAACTGCGCGGCCCACATCTGGTGCTGGCCGACGCCCGCGGTGTAGATCGCGTCCGGCCCGGCGATCGCGCCGATGCGCTCGATGACGTACTGCGGGGACAGCGTCCCGTCGCTCGGCCATTCGTAGCCCTGGGGGAAGGTGTCCCGCCACGAGTCGATCAGCGTCCACCACGGGGTGAGGTCGACGGCGGGCGCCTCGGCCTTCACCGCGGCGATCAGCTCGATCAGGATCTCCTTGCAGTCGCCCACGATCGGGACGTCGGCGCGGCGGTTCTTGGAGATCTCGGCCGGATCGATGTCGGCGTGCACGATCGTCGCGTCCTGGGCGAAGGTGTCGAGTTTGCCCGTCACCCGGTCGTCGAACCGCGCACCGAGCGCGACAAGGAGGTCGGAGCGCTGCATCGCGCCCACCGCGGGCACGGTGCCGTGCATGCCCGGCATCCCGAGGTGCTGGCGGTGCGAGTCGGGAAACGCGCCGCGTGCCATCAGGGTGGTGACCACCGGCACACCGGTCAGTTCCGCCAGTTCCAGCAGTTCGGCCGAGGCGTCGGCCTTGATGACTCCGCCGCCGACGTAGAGGAC
>JALZNB010000616.1 GCA_030857905.1 Actinomycetota bacterium | reverse complement strand
CCCCACAGACGGTCTCGGAGACCAGGCGCTCCGGGTCCACGAGTCCATGGACACCAGATGCGGGCGCAGCCCGGAACAGATCTCCGCGGGCTCCGGCGTCCCGCTCGATCGGGTCAGGGCGTTGCTTCCCGAACTGGAACTGACGGGCCTCGCCGCCAGGAAGGAGGACGGCTGGCGTCGAATCCGATCATGAAACCGCGTGGCGATGCTTGACCAAGCCCGCCTGGTGGCGCAGCGTCAGTACCTGTGCCCCCCGCCAACGCTCACAACCCGCGCGTCGACCTCCACCAGGTCCGCAACGCGCTACCCGAGCAGGCCCGCACGCTCCTCGACGACTATGAGCGCCACCTGGCCCTGGAACGCGGTCTTTCCCCGCACACCGTCCGCGCCTACCTGGGCGATGTCGTCTCACTCCTGGGCTACATCCACGCCGTCCCCGGCTTGTTTCCCACCCCAGACCCGCCATCCCTCACCCACGACTCGCCCAGTCGCCAGCCCGAGCACACGGACTATCCGGCGGGCGAGGGTGAGCGGGTCGACGCACCCGCCAACGCCCCAGGTAGCGGGGCGACCGGTGGCGACGTGGGGGGTTTGTCCACCAGCGGACGGGATACAGCTGGCGGCGAGCCGCCTAACGCTGCCCTGGGTGGCAGGCCGAGTGCTACGGGTGCCGGAAGCCGCTCAACCGAGGCGGCCGCCGCTCGGCCAGGTGGTGCAGCAGCCGAAAGCCGGTCATCCCAGGAGCCTGGCGTTCAGTCAGGTGACGCGGGCGTCGGGAGTCGGTTGACCGGGGCGGCTGTCGTTCAGCCAGGTGGTGCAGGCGTCGAGCTTGGGTCGACCAGGGTGGCTGCCGCTCGGTCGGATAGCGCGGGGGCCGAAAGTCGGTCGACTGGTTCGGCTGTCGTTCAACCAGGTGGTGTGGCGGTGGGGGAGGAGCCTGGTCGCGCGACTGTTGGTCGTAGGTCGGGTGGCGAGAGCTTCGCTGGTGTGAGTTCTGCCGGTGTGTCGGGCGATTCTGTCGGGGCGGACAGCGCGTCGGGTGAACTCAGCCTTGGCGCGTTGCGGGCGTGGTTGGCGGCGCAACGAGATGGTGGGGTCGAGCGAACCACCTTGGCCCGGCGGGCGGCGGCGGCACGAACGTTCACCGCTTGGGCGCATCGACGCGGGCACTTGGCCGTCGATCCGGGTATTCGGTTGGTGGCGCCTCGGCGGCACCGGACCTTGCCCGCCGTGTTGCGGCAGGACCAGGCGAGCGAGTTGATGGCGGCCTCGGCGGCGGGCGCTCGTGAACTTGATCCGGTCGCGCTGCGTGATCACGCGCTGCTGGAGATGCTGTACGCCAGCGGTATCCGGGTCTCGGAGTTGTGCGGGCTCGATATCGACGATGTGGACCTGTCGATGCGCGTGGTCCGGGTCCTGGGCAAGGGCGGAAAAGAGCGAACAGTTCCGTTCGGAGTCCCCGCCGCGACCGCTGTTCGTGCTTGGATTGACCGTGGTAGACCGGCAATTGCCGTGGTGGGCTCACAGCGGGCACTGTGGCTTGGTGCCCGCGGTGGCAGGTTGCGGCCCGCCAGCGCGCGCAAGGTGGTTCACCAGGCATTGGCCGCGGTGCCGGGTGCGCCTGACATGGGTCCGCACGGCCTTCGTCACTCCGCGGCGACCCACTTGCTCGAAGGAGGTGCTGACCTTCGTAGCGTCCAGGAGTTACTCGGTCACGCTACGCTCTCGACTACGCAGCTCTACACCCACGTGACTGTCGAACGGCTGAAGGCGATCCATGACCGAACCCATCCTCGTTCCCGTTGACGCCGGGGAAGGTTCTCGGACACCGGCGGAGCCGTCCCCGGAGCCGACGAACCAGGTGAACGGACACGCCGCCCCCTATGGGGCGGGCCAATCGTCCGGCGTGCTTCCAGGGGACCAACGCACCGCCGACGATGTCGAGGCGGGCATCGTCGCGCTCTGGCGAAGATACGGCGAGCACCGCGAACACGGCTTACGCGATCGACTCGTCCTGCACTACGCGCCACTGGTGAAGTACGTTGCCGGGCGGGTCGGGACGGGACTGCCCGCGCACGTGGACGTCTCCGACCTGATCCAGTCCGGGATCTTCGGCCTCGTCGACGCGATCGAGAAGTTCGAGCCGGAGCGCGGTTTGAAGTTCGAGACCTACGCCATGCAGCGCATCCGAGGCGCGATCCTCGACGATCTGCGCGCTCAGGACTGGGTGCCGCGCACGGTGCGCGGGCGTGCCCGCGAGGTCGAGCGCGCCATCGAGCGGCTCGGCGCCAAACTGCAGCGCACGCCGACCGACGCCGAACTGGCCACCGAACTCGGCCTCGCGGTCACCGAACTGCACGACGTCTACGCCCAGCTACAACTGACCAGCGTCGTCGCACTCGACGAATTGGCCTCGGCCGGTCGCGGCCCCACGTCGTTGGCGGACATGCTGGAAGACGAAACGGCGGAGGACCCGGTCGCCCTCTTGGTCGACCAGGACAACCGCCGGGCACTCGTCGAGGCAATCGGCCTACTGGTGGAGCGCGACCGCATCGTGGTCACCCTCTACTACTTCGAGAACCTCACTCTCGCCGAGATCGGCCGCGTCCTCGGCGTAACCGAGTCCCGGGTCTGCCAACTCCACACCCGCGCCGTTCTCCGACTCCGCGCCAAAATGCTCGAGACAGCCGAGGTCTGACCCTCCGGCGGCGTCCCCACCAACAATTCGACCCCAACCCCGACGCCGCCACACCAGCACACCCCAACGGTGCCGACCACCACGAGGTGATCACCCTCTGGCCCGCACCCCGTTGCCTGCACCCGTTAATGGCGCCGTGTGCCCTCCCAGCCGCTGACGGCGCCTGTGCCCCCCACGGTTGACCGTGCCGTGCCCTCAGTCGCTGACGGCGCCAAGCGCCGCGAGGGCGACTCACCCGTCTGGGAGTCATTGGTCCGCTGGTGCGTCCTGGGGCCGCTGCCGGAGTGCTGGTGCCGTCGTGGGGCCGCTGCCGGGCTGCTAGCCCTGTGGTGGGTCCATCACTGGGGTACTGGCTGGTGCCGAGGGACCAGTGCCGGAATGGTGGTGCTGCGGTTGGTTACCTCACATGCCCGACCGACCCGCTGTAGCGGCCCACATCCCTGGGAATTGCGTCCCAGTGAGGTGCCCTGTCATTTGCGCTGAACCGGTCACTCATCTGGACGGGTGGGTAGGAGTCGGACGTGGAAACTGCGCAGGAGTGAGAGTGGGTCCACGTAGCGGTCGTACTGGCGGAGGCCCCAGTGCAGACACGCCGGTCCCTCGGCGCATTCGGGATGTCCAGGGTTGAGTACGCCGATCTGTTCGCCCTGGCGGACACGATGGCCTTGGGTGACCGTCGGGATGACGGGCTCGTAGGTGGTGCGCAGGCCCGCGTCGTGGTCGAGGGAGATGACTCCCCGATCGACGAGCGTGCCCGCGAAGATGACGAGCCCGTCCCCGGCGGCGTAGACGGGCGCGCCGGGATTCGCGGCCAGGTCGACTCCGCGATGGCCGGGGCCGAACGGACTGCTGGGTGCGCTGAAGACACGGACGACTCGGTGTGGCGGATCTAGTGGCCAACCGAATCGTGACTCCGGGAATGGATCATCCCTCTCCGGGCCCGAGCCATGCCGGGGTACTGGATCTCCCGGTGACGTCGCGGTCGCGGGGGAACGCGATGGGGAACTTGGGTAACCGGCATCGCTTGTGGGTGCCGGGATTTCGGCACGCTCGGGGCTGGACGGAGCCTGGTCGGTGGTGTGCGGTTCTGCCTTGTCGGTGGATGCCGTGGAACCGTGGACGGATGGGGAGGGTTCGGCGGGTGCTGAATCGCGGGTGAAGCTGGAATCGGTGATGTCGCTTGGGGGATCGCCGATTCGCGAGTGTGTCGAGCCTGACGCGGGAGTGGCCGCCCAAGCTGCTTGGTGCAGCAATATCGCCGCGATGGCGAGTACGACCGAGGTCAGAAATGCCCTCAGGTGACCTGGCAGAGGACGAGCCACCGCCCGCGCTGTTGGCGGGCCGCCCGCTGAAGGGTGGCGCCGGTCGGTGGGAGGCAGACGGGGGAGTGGCGTCCCCGGGGATTCGTGGACTGATTTTGGCGGTATGCGCTGGTGAATGGCCATGGCATCGACTCTGGCCGCGTTGCCGGGGTGGCGCCAGGTCGTGTCGAAAGCTGTGGATGGATTCGGCGGATGTGGACAACTGGACCGCGATTCTCCGTCTTCGCAGGTCCGGGCGTACACTGTGGTCCGCGTCCCGTGGTGACACAGGACGACTTCGCGTGCCAGTGCGCGTTCGCGGTCCATCTGTTCTCGATGGCGACCGCGGCACCGGATGCCCGGCGGTCTCGATGGTGGTGTTTCACCAGCGGGTTCGGGCGTCCGCACGGCACCAGGGCGGCGGGCCACCGGTCCGCCGCGGAAACCGAGTACGCGCGTGGCCCTCAACCCGCCGACGCGCCCGAACGAAGAGGTGCGAACCCGGCCATGGCCGTCGTCACCATGAAGCAGTTGCTGGATTCCGGCGTGCATTTCGGGCACCAGACCCGCCGTTGGAACCCGAAGATGAAGCGCTACATCCTCACCGACCGCAACGGTATCTACATCATCGACCTGCGGCAGACCCTCACCTACATCGACGCCGCGTACGAGTTCGTCAAGCAGACGGTCGCGCACGGTGGCTCGATTTTGTTCGTGGGCACGAAGAAGCAGGCGCAGGAAGCCATCGCCAACGAGGCGCTCCGCGTCGGCATGCCCTTCGTGAACCAGCGCTGGCTGGGTGGCATGCTCACCAACTTCTCCACCGTGCACAAGCGCCTTCAGCGTCTCAAGGAGCTTGAGGCGATGGAGCAGACCGGTGGTTTCCAGGGTCGCACCAAGAAAGAAATCCTGATGATGACCCGGGAGAAGGACAAGCTGGCCCGCACCCTGGGCGGTATCCGAGACATGGCGAAGGTTCCCTCCGCCATCTGGATCGTGGACACCAAGAAGGAGCACATCGCGGTCGGCGAGGCGCGCAAGCTGCACATCCCGATCGTGGCGATCCTCGACACCAACTGTGACCCGGACGAGGTCGACTACCCGATCCCGGGTAACGACGACGCGATCCGCTCGGCCGCGCTGCTGACCAAGGTCGTGGCCGAGGCCGCAGCCGCCGGTCTGATGGCTCGTTCGGGTGCCCGCAACGGCGCGGACAAGCCGGAAGCGGGCAGTGAGCCGCTGGCCGAGTGGGAGAAGGAGCTGCTCGTCGGCGCCGAGACCGCTGCCGCCGACGGCGAGCAGGCTGTCGCCGCTGTCGAGACCGCCGCCGCGGCCCCGGCCGCTGCCGAAGCTCCCGTCGAGACTCCTGCCGAGACCGAGAGCCCGGCGAAGACCGAGTCTTGATCGTCACCGTCGGGGG
>JALZNB010000611.1 GCA_030857905.1 Actinomycetota bacterium | reverse complement strand
AGTAAAGCGCGCCGATACCCAGTGCCACCAGGTAGACCGACAGCTCGGCTGCCTCGGGGAAACCGAACCCCGGGCGCATCTGTACCCGGTAGGTCGAGGTTGGCGCGCGCATCACTCGGTTCCTGTCCGCCGCAGCACGATCAGGGACCGGGACGGCAGCGGCATCGTGCTGTTGCCGGTGAACGTGGCGGCCTCGGAGGGGGACACCTCGGCGGTCGCGGTGTCGAGCACGACCTCCCACCGCGCGCCGTAGTCGCCATCGGGCACGGTGACCTCGATGTCCTCGTGGTGGGCGTTGAAGCACAACAGGAACGAGTCGTCGGTGACGCGCTCTCCGCGCTGGTCGAGGTCGGGGATGCCCTCGCCGTTGAGGAAGGTGATGACGCAGCGGCCGAAGCCGGACTCCCAGTCCTCGTCGGTCATCTCCTGACCGGAGGGGGTGAACCAGGCGATGTCGCGCAGCTCGTCGCCGCGCCGCATTGGCCTGCCCGCGAAGAACCGCCTGCGCCGGAACACCGGGTGCTCCCGGCGCAGCGCCAGCACGCCTGAGGTGAAGTCGACCAGGTCCGAGTTCTCCTCGGCCAACGACCAGTCCACCCAGGACAGTTCGGTGTCCTGGCAGTAGGCGTTGTTGTTGCCCTGTTGGGTTCTGGCGAACTCGTCGCCGTGCAACAGCATCGGGACGCCCTGGGAGAGGGCCAGGGTCGCGATCATGTTGCGCCGCTGCCTGCCGCGCAGGTCGTTGACCTTCTCGTCCTCGGTCGGTCCCTCGGCACCGCAGTTCCACGAACGGTTGTCGTCGGCGCCGTCTCGGCTGTTCTCGCCGTTGTCCTCGTTGTGCTTCTCGTTGTAGGACACGAGGTCGTTGAGGGTGAAGCCGTCGTGCGCGGTGACGAAGTTGATCGAGGCGAACGGCCTGCGCCCGTCGTTCTGGTACAGGTCGGACGAACCGGTGATGCGGGAGGCGAACTCGCCGAGTGTCGCGGGCTCGCCACGCCAGAAGTCGCGCACGGTGTCGCGGTACTTGCCGTTCCATTCCGTCCACAAAGGAGGGAAGTTGCCGACCTGGTAACCGCCGGGGCCGACGTCCCACGGCTCGGCGATGAGCTTGACCTGGCTGATCACCGGGTCCTGCTGCACGATGTCGAAGAACGCCGAAAGCCGGTCCACGTCGTAGAACTCACGGGCCAGTGTCGCGGCGAGGTCGAAGCGGAACCCGTCGACCCGCATCTCGGTCACCCAGTACCGCAGCGAGTCCATGATGAGTTGCAGCGTGTGCGGGTTGCGCACGTTCATCGAGTTGCCGGTGCCGGTGTAGTCCATGTAGAAGTTCGGCTCGTCCTCGACCAGGCGGTAGTAGGCCTCGTTGTCGATGCCGCGCATGGACAGCGTCGGACCGAGGTGGTTGCCCTCGGCCGTGTGGTTGTAGACCACGTCGAGGATCACCTCGATGTTCGCCTCGTGCATGGTCCGCACCATCGCCTTGAACTCCGCGACCTGCGCGCCCTGCGCGGTCGACATCGCGTAATCCGCGTGCGGGGCGAAGAAGGCGATCGTGTTGTAGCCCCAGTAGTTGCGCAGCCCGCGCTGGGTGAGCCCGTGGTCGTGCAGGAACTCGTGCACCGGCATCAGTTCGATCGCGGTGACGCCCAGCCGGGTGAGGTGGTCGATCACCGCGGGGTGTGACAGACCCGCGTACGTGCCGCGCATCTCCTCCGGGATGTCCGGGTGGCGCATCGTGAGTCCACGCACGTGTGCCTCGTAGATGACGCTCTCGTTGTACGGCGTCTTCGGCGGCCGGTCGTTGGCCCAGTCGAAGAACGGGTTGACCACTACACCGGTGACGGTGTGTCCGGCCGAGTCGTCGTCGTTGCGTGAATTCTGCTCGTCGAAGTGGTACCCGAAGACCGACTCGTCCCAGTCGACCTCGCCTGCGACAGCCTTGGCGTACGGGTCGAGCAGCAGTTTGTTGGGATTGCAGCGCTGCCCGTTGTCCGGGTCGTGTGGCCCGGTGACCCGGTAGCTGTAGCGCTGGCCGGGCAACACGCCCGGCAGGAAACCGTGCCAGACGAATCCGTCGACCTCGGGCAACCGCACCCGGTGCTCGGTGCCGTCCTCGTCGAACAGACAGAGGTCGACCCTGGTCGCCGTCTCGGAGAACAGCGCGAAATTCGTCCCCGCTCCGTCATAGGTCGCGCCTAGTGGGTAAGGGGTTCCTGGCCAGGGCCGCAAAGGTTCTCCTCGGTCACACTCGGCCGCCTTCGGCCGTGTTGGCTGTTCGTTCATCACCCTAGGTGCACGCGCCTGCGAGGTGCGGCCGGGCGGGGCTCTTCACCGTGCTGGGCGTTCGAATTCAGCCCTTGTCCTTGCCCTTGTCGTGTTGCTTGTTCTTGGCTTTGTCCTTGCCCCTGTTGTCCTGGCGTTGATCATCCCGTGGTTTCGGGGCTGGGGTCTCGATCACCGGGGGCGGTGCGGGCGGCTGGACAACCGGTGCCTGGACAACTCGGCGCGGCGCCTGGATCACTGCGGTGGCGCCCGCGGTCTCCGGGATGACGACCGTGGTGGTCGGCGCGGACGAAGCGGGAGCGACCACCGGAGGTGGCGGCTCGGGATCTTGCGTCGCGATCACTGTGGCGAGGCCGCCGACCATCGCCGCCACCAAGGCCAAGCCCGCGTGGATCGTCGTCGGCTTCTTGCGCGGGCGCAGAGGCTCCAGCGCCAGATGCGCGGTCGCCTGTTGGGAAACGCGGGTACCGGGCTCGCTGTTCGTCTGCCGGGGGATCGTGCCCAACGCGGCTGCCGCGATCATCTGTCGCGCGGTGTCCTCGGCGCTGGGACGGTCTTCGGGGTCCAGCGCGGTCATCGCGGTGAGTACATCGGCCCAGACCGGCGGCAACCATTCGGGCATCGCGGGCGACCGGGTCAGCCTGGCCAGCGCCGCCTCGACGTCCGGTCCGTCGTACTCGGGCGTGCCGGTCAGGCATTCCAGCAGCATCAGGCCGAGCGCGTAGATGTCCGCCGGGGGCCCGGTCCGCAGGCCGCGGACTTGCTCGGGCGCGAGGTAGGCCGCGGTGCCGACACACTGGCCGTTCCCGGTGACCCTGGTCGCTCCGAGGACCCTGGCGATCCCGAAATCGGCGAGGAAGCACGTGCCTTCCTCGTCGAGCAACACGTTCGAGGGCTTCACATCGCGGTGGATGATCTCCTGGGAATGCACGTAGGCGAGGGTGTTGGCCAGGCGTAGTCCGATTTGGGCGACGAGATCGCTGTCGAGCGCACCCCGGTCGAGGCGCTGGCGCAGCGTGGTGCCGCGCACGAGCTGCAAGACGAGGTAGGGCTGATCTTCTTCGATCGCCACGTCGTAGACCCGCACCAGACCGGGGTGGGACAGCGCGGCCAGCAGACGCGCCTCGGTTTCCAGCCTGGCCATGGTCGAGCCGTCGCTTTGCGGGCGGAAGAGCTTGACCGCGACCTCACGGCCCAGCTTGGTGTCGGTGGCGAGATACACATCGGCCATCCCGCCGGTCCCCAACATTTCGCCGACGAGATAACGCCCGTCGAGCAGCAGCTTCGCGCTCATTCCCCACCTCCCCGCTCGCACCTTCGATACGTACCCCCGACGTGGTAG
>JALZNB010000610.1 GCA_030857905.1 Actinomycetota bacterium | reverse complement strand
GGGCCGGTGTTCTCTTCGGCCGGGTGGGGTCGCGGGATTGAGGGTCATCGGCGGGCGCGGGGGGCGTCAGCCGGATCAGTCGTCCTGGTTGGAGTCGCGCGAGCGCGGACGCAGCACCGATCTGGGCAGCAGCCTGCCGCGCCAGGCCAGCGGTGCCGTGCGGCGCAGGCCCCGCACCACGTCCTCGAACGCGCTCGCCAGCGCCGGGTCGTGCTCGGTCCGACCGCCGTACCAGGACCGTTCCACCGAGTTGACCACCGTGCGCAATGCCTGTTTCCCGCCCTCGTCCATGCTGTGCTCACGCACCAGGCGCCGGGCGGTGACGCGGACCGTCTCGGTTTCCGCCGCGGTCGCGCCTCGGTCCCACGACTCCGCCATCAGCTCAGCCCAGGCCGCACTGGCCGAGTCGACACTCTCGGCACGCAGCACCCGCCGGTGCTGATCGCGCCGCCACGAGCGGATGAGCGCGGGCACCGCCACCAGCGCGAGCAAGATCATTGCCGCCGCGAGCAGCCAGGACACAGTGGCGAGCAGGAAGAAAACGGTCAACGCGGTTGCCGCGACGGAGATCGGCACACCGAACCTGGCGAACCGGACGGGTGCTCGACCGAGGGCGAACGCGAGGGCCGCGAACAGCGCGGCGATGATCGCCGCCCAGACCTGCCACGACCAACTCTCCTCGGTCGCACCGGGTGCTGGGCCACCCGCGGCCGGGTCTTGGACGTCGAGCTTGTCATCCTCCGGGGTGGGAACCTCGGACGCCGTGCCGCGCGGCACACGCTCGTCGGTCACCTCGGGGCTGCCGGTGCTACCGGTGTCGCCGGTGACATACGGCGGCTCATACCCTCTGCCGTCCGCGAGCGGCGTCGGATCGAAAGTGACCCAACCCCGGTCCGGGAAGAAGACCTCGACCCAGGCGTGCGCGTCCTGTGTGGTGATGGAGCGGTAGTCGCCCGAAAGGAAACCCGCCGTGTAGCCGATCGCCACCCGCGAGGGGATGCCCGCCGCGCGGGCCAGGATGCCCATCGCCGAGGCGTACTGCTCGCAGTAGCCGATCTTGGAGCGGAACAGGAACTCCGTGAGCGCGTCCTCGTCGCTCGACGCGCCGGTCTGCGTCTTGTACTCGAAGCCGTTGGAGCGTTCGAAATACTTCTGCAACGCCAACGCCTTGTCGAACATCGTCGGCTGGTCGTCGGTGAGCTGCCGGGCCAGGGCGACCACCTCGGGAGCGATCCCGTCGGCGGCGAGATACGCCGGGTCGATTTCGGACAGATCGGAGCCGGTGATCCGCAGCTCCTCCGCCGTCGGCTGACTCAGGTCGGCTTCCTCGACGTAGGTGGGCATCTTGCGCGCGTTGCGGGAGTAGACCATCCCGCCGACCCGGTCGTAGAACAGGCCGTCCGGCACGTCGCGCAGCAGCCGGGGAATGCCGTAGACAGGCACCCACAGGTCCTCGGAGTTGATCGGCTCGATCTCGATGCGGGTCACCTGTCCGCCGCCGTCGTCACCGGGGCCGGGCGGCAGCTCCCCGTTGACGGGGACGTCGTTGGGAAGCGCGTCCGCAGCTGTCCAACCGCTATTCGCGTCGTAGCGTGGCAGAGTCATCGCGCGCAGGTAGCGGGTCTCCTCGCCGAGGCCGCGGACCCGGAACAGCTCCACGTTCTGCCCCTGGTCGAGCATGCCGCGCAGCGCCGTGAACGGCTTGAGCGCGAGCCCGCCGCCACCCCCGCCCTTGCCTGCGCCGCCGGGCAGGGCGCCGACCGTGCCGACCCCGGTGATCAACGCCCCCGCCAACAGGCCGAGGACCAGCGCGGACCCCACCATCGCCACAGGCGAGCCGAACGTGGAACCGGTGTTCGGCATGGTGGGCCGATTGCGCCAGCGTTGGTGGCGGTGCGCGCCGTCGACGGCGAGCAGCACCGCGAACGAGCCCGCGCCCAACACGAACGACCACCAGGGCAGCAGGTCGTCGGCGAGCGAAGCGGGCACCGCGTAGACGCAGAGCAGGACCAGGCCGCACGCGGCAGGCGTGCCCGCGGACACCGCGAGCGTGTCGACCAGCACCGCGACCAGCCCGATGGCGATCACCACCAGGCAGAGCACCGGGGTCGAGGCCGACACCGGCGGGACGCCGACCCGCACCGCCTCCACGGAGTTGCGCAGAACCTCGCCGAGGTCCCCGATCGCGGTAGGCCCCGGCAGCACGCCGAGCACACCACTGTTGGTGAACAACGCGACCAACAAACACAGCAGCGCGAACATCTGCGAGAGGCCCACCAGCAGCGTCGGCGTCCGCACGGCGCGCAGTCCGAGCCCGACCGCCGTCACGACGGTCACCGCGACACCGGCGTAGCCGAGCCAGCGCAGCCCGTCGATGATGCCCGCCAAAGCGGTGGACGCGCACAGCGTCGTCACCGCGGCGACCACCGGGGTGATCGTCACCGAGAACTGGTCCTGGTCCGCCGACTGTTCGCTCATCAGCCGATCCCCGCGATCATGCTGTCGCCGCGCTTGGTGCCCGAGCGGCAGATATTGCCCCACACCTGCGTCATCGGGAACTCCGGCCGGGCGACCGCGACTCCCCAACCCGCGCTGCTCAGCAGTGCCGCCGCACCCTTCGGATCCACATCCTGGCCGTCGAGCGGCCCCCACGCCGATGTGTCGAGCAGTACCGCGAGGCTGCGCGCACCCCTGGTGCGATAGCGGATGAGCTGGCCGAGCGATTCCGCGCTGGCCGCGCCGAGGATGGCGATCAACTCCTGGCCGTGGCCGGGGTCGGCCGGGCAGACGATGTCGCGCTGCTGCGTCGGCTGGAGCGCGGCAAGCCCGTCAAGTACCGCGTTGTCGCTGTGCCCGCTGACACCCGCGTCGCTGACCAGGATGCTGCCGCTCTCGGTGACCAGGCGGATGGGGTGGCCGAAGCGGTGCAGGTGCACACAGATGCTCGCGGCGAAAGACACCGCCCACTCCAGGCTGGAGCTCGCGCCACTGCCCCGATGCCCGGCGACCCGGTGATCGAGCATGACGGTCGTCCCGCCACGCCACGGACTTTCCTCCACCCGCACCATCATCTCGTCGCGCTTGGCCGTCGAGCGCCAGTGGACTTTGCGCAGGTCATCGCCTTGACGGTACGGGCGGACCACGGCGTCGTCCTCGCCTTGGCCCGCGTTCAGCCGGACCGAGCCGTCGTCGCCGGAGCCGAGACCGGAACCGCCGGGCAACCCACTGAGCGGGATCACCCTCGGCACCACGACCAACCGGGACGGCCTGGCCAGATCGCGGTCGAACTCGGCGAGGCCGAACGGGTCGGTGATGGTGGCCCTCAGCGGGCCCAACTGCTGGATGCCACGCAACATCGGCTGCACTGTGTAATGCAGGCGGGTGCCGGTGTGTCGGGGAAGGTGCTCGATCACGAATCGCGGCTTGCCGCCGAGCGCGTACGGCACGCCGTCGGTGATCAGCAGCCCGACCGTCGGCAGGTGGCCGGTGCTGCGCACATGCAGCGTCACCTCGGCCCGACCACCGACCGGTACCCGAACCGGCAAGATCGTGCGTTCGGCGTGCAGACCGACCCGGCCCATCGCGGTCAGCAGGCACACCAGCACCGGCAGCGCCACCACGAACACCGAGACACGCAGTAGGTCGCGCTCGTTGAGCACCAGCGAACACAGCGCGGCGGCGAGACCAGCGGCCAACAGACAGCGTCCGCGTGTGGTCAGTCCCGACAAGGCACCGCGCATAGCCGCTCCTTCTTCCCTGTCCGGCTAACGACCGCGAGGGCCGGACCACGGCGCGCCGTTCTCCGGGGCGGCCTGGGGAACCGGGACACGCTGGAGCAGGCCCCGAATCAACTCGGCGGGCGATCGCCGCGCCGCCTGGGCTTCCGGGGTGAGCACCAAGCGGTGCGCCAACACCGGAATCGCCACCATGTGCATGTCGTCCGGCACCACGAAATCGCGGCCCGACAGCGCCGCCTGCGCCCGCGCCGCGCGCACCAGGTGCAGCGTCGAACGGGGAGACGCGCCGATCCTGATCTCGGAGAGCCGCCGGGTCGCCGACACCAGCTCGACGGCGTAGCGGCGCACCTCCTGGGCCATCTGCACGCCGCGCACCGTCTCGATGAGCCCGCGCACCTGGTCGGCGTCCGACACCGGCTTCAACGTCTGGAACACGTCCTGGCCCGCGTGCTCGTCGACCATCGCCAACTCGGCGGCCGGATCGGGGTAACCGATCGACACCCGCGCGGTGAACCGGTCGCGTTGGGCCTCGGGCAGCGCGTAGGTGCCCTCCATCTCGATCGGATTCTGCGTCGCGATCACCATGAAGGGGGAGTCCAGCTCGTAGGTCTTGGCGTCGACGGTGACCTGGTGTTCCTCCATGCACTCCAGCAGCGCCGACTGCGTCTTGGGCGATGCCCGGTTGATCTCGTCGCCGACGACGATGTTGGCGAAGACCGGCCCTGGCCGGAACTCGAACTCGTTGGTCTGCCGGTTGAAGATCGAGACCCCGGTGATGTCACTCGGGAGCAGGTCGGGGGTGAACTGGATACGGCTCACCGAGCAGTCGATCGACCGGGCCAGCGCCTTGGCCAACGACGTCTTGCCGACCCCGGGCACGTCCTCGACCAGCAGGTGCCCCTCGGCGAGCAGGGTCACCAACGCGATGCGGACGACCTCCGGCTTGCCGACCAGCACCCGTTCCACGTTGCCCGCGATGCGCTGGGCGGTGGCGTGCAGCTCGTCGAGCCGACCCGCCGGGCGTTGCCCCTCGCCATACGGGGAGATCATGCTCTCCGGGCCGTTCGCCCCGCCGTGCCCCGCGAAGGGTTGCCCGGGCAGAGCGGTAGGCGGGGTACTCGACGTCACGCGACCTCCTGATGCTTACTCGGCGGCTGTCCGAGAGCGCCCGACGCCGCCGGGATACGAGCGCGGCCGGGTCCGGCGCACCCAATGCCGCCGACCACGTCCCGTGACCGCGACAGCCTGTCATGGCGGGTGTCAAGCCCAGGCGAAGTATCCAGGCGCCTGCGTTGTCGGCGGCAGCGGACCAGCTTCGGCCACTGACGATCTTGCCGGCTCGGTCACGGGCCGACGTGTCCTCCCCGCGACGGGGGAGTTCTCGTCGACCTGGCCCGATGTCTGACGGTCACCGCGAGCTTCTCCTGTCAAGTATGCAGCCTGCGAGTGGCGGAACCGTCCCTTTCGTCCCCACTGATGGTCTGGTGAGCGCGCCCAGCCGCAGGCCCGAACCCCAAATGGTTACACAGTGCAACATTTGTCATGGCTTGGTGATTTCGCGGGCCCGTGCCTGCTCCGGGGCGGACAACAGCTCCCCCACCTGCCCCCACTCCACACCGGAAAGCCTGGTGAATGGCCGTCTCACGCCGTTTCAGCCGGTCCAGAGGCCCGCTTGTCCGGGATCCGCAGCCCGCCCGTGCGATGTTCCCCCCACCGCTCCCCACTGCCGAGCCCCACCGTTCTAGCTGGGGAAATGTCCCACTAATGGGGCTTGACCGGGCTCGATTCGCGTTGACTGTGGTGAAAAGTGGGGTACTGTGGCGCCAAGTGGGGCAGACGGGTGCTCCATTGCCGATCCGGTGGTTCGGTGGGGAGGTGAGTGTCGGATGTTCCTCGGCACACACACCCCCAAGCTGGACGACAAAGGGCGGCTGACGCTGCCCGCCAAGTTCCGGGAAGCTCTCGCGGGTGGGCTCATGGTCACGAAGGGTCAGGATCACTGCCTTTATGTGTTCCCGCGCGCCGAGTTCGAGGAGATGGCGCGCAAGGTCGCCGCGGCACCGCTGACCAACGAGGCGGTCCGCGCCTATCAGCGGTACCTCTTCGCGGGTACCGACGAGCAACGGCCGGACGGTCAGGGACGAATCGCCGTCGTCCCCGAACTGCGTCGCTACGCGGGCTTGACCAAGGACTGCGTGGTCATCGGCGCGATCACCAGGCTGGAGATCTGGGACGCGCGGGCATGGCAGAACTATCTCGACGAGCACGAGGACAGCTATTCTCAGGCGCGGGAGGAGGTCCTCCCCGGCGTGTTCTGACTTGGGGGAACACGGTGGGACGCGGGTGCCGCGAGGCCTCGGTCCGCTCGCTTTCGGCCCTGGCGCACCTTCCCCGGTGCCAGGTTCGACGAGCGGGCGGGGACCTGGCGGCACCCGGCCACCTGGCCGGAGGGAGGAAGGGGGTGGCGTCATGACCGAACAGCCGCGACACGTGCCGGTGCTGCTCGAACGAATCATCGAACTGTTCGAGCCCGCCCTCGCGGGCAGGGCCGCCGTCCTCGTCGACGCCACACTGGGTCTCGGGGGCCATGCCGACGCCCTGCTGTCCGCCTTTCCCGACCTGACCCTGGTCGGTCTAGACCGCGACCCACACGCGTTGGAACGCTCCCGGGCCCGCCTCGCCGCGCACGGTGACCGCGTCCACCTGGTGCACACCGTCTACGACGGGCTGCCCGACGCTCTCGACGACCTCGGGCTCTCGCGCGTGGACGGCGTCCTGTTCGACCTCGGGGTCTCCTCCATGCAACTCGACGTCGCCGAACGCGGTTTCGCCTACTCCCGGGACTCCCCGCTGGACATGCGGATGGACCCCACGACCGGCCAGACCGCCGCCGACGTGCTCAACACCTATGAGAGGGGCGACCTCACCCGCATCCTGCGCGACTACGGCGAGGAGCGCTTCGCCAACCGGATCGCCAAAGCTGTCGTGGTCGCCCGCGACCGCGAACCCTTCACCACCAGCGCCCGTCTGGTCGAGCTGCTCTATGACGCCGTTCCCGCGCCCGCCCGCCGCACCGGCGGCCATCCGGCCAAGCGCACGTTCCAGGCCCTGCGCATCGAGGTCAACGCCGAACTCGACGTGCTGCGCCGTGCCATCCCCGCCGCACTGGAGTCGCTGCGCGTCGGCGGCCGGATCGTCGTGGAGTCCTACCAGTCGCTGGAGGACCGAATCGTCAAGCACGCGCTGGCGGCGCTGGCGAAGTCGACCACCCCGCCGGGCCTGCCCGTGGAGCTGCCCGGCCACGGCCCGCAGATCCGCCTGGTGACCAGGGGAGCCGAGGTCGCCGACGACCAGGAGATCGACACCAACCCGCGCGCCCAGTCGGTCCGGCTGCGTGCCGCGGAACGAATTCGGGAGGCCACATGAGCGCGCCGACCCACGACAGCACCACCCGCGCCGCCGCATCGCCTGCAGGCGCCTCGGACGACAGCGTCCCCGTCGATGCCGACGCGAGCCTGCCCCGAGTGCGCCGCGGCGTCGTCCCCGCTGACCCGAACTCGACCGAGAACACGCCGCACGACGACGCCGCACGGTCCGATGCCATGCAGTCGGACACCATGCAGTCGGACACCGCGGTCGCATCGCCCGCGGCTGATTCCGCCAAAGCTTCGCCCCGCCGCGACAGTGCCGAGCGGCGTCCCCGGGCCACGGGTGAGGACGCGACGAGGTCGCGCAGGCGCTCCCGCTCGGCTGACGGTGACGGCGCGGGTCGCTCCCGCACTCGCTCCGAGGCAGGCTCCCGAGCCAGGCGATCGAACGCCACAGACGAGAGTGCCCGGGCCCGGGCGGACGCCGACGACTGCGCTGGAAGCCCACGTTCGCGTGCTCGCCGGGCGGACACCGGACATCGACCGCACCCGACGGATGACGAGTTCACCGATGATGGTGCTGCTCGGTCTCGCGGACGCTCGGCGGGTCCACGCACACGACGGTCGCCGGACGGCGATTCGCCACGTGCGCGTGGCCGGTCTCCTGAGGCCGAAGCTCCCAGAAATCTCTCCGAGCACGGTGGCGACGGGTTCGCGGACGATGACCCGGCGCGGATCGCGGATGGCGCGGTTGACTCCGGTGCTCGATCGGCGGGCGCTCGTAAGCGTCGGTCGGCGACCGGAGACGAATCCAGCGACGGCGGGGGTCGGTCGCGTGGCCGTTCCTCGGATGCCGGGACGCGTCGCGGGAGTGCCGGGGACAAAGGTGCGCGGGCAGACCGCCTCCGTGCTGATTCCGTGGACCGCAGCGGTCGATCCGGTGACTCGGGGCGTGGTCGGTCCCCGGCCGCGGCCCGTGGTCGGCGGTCGCCGCAAGGGGTTGTGCTGCGCGTGCGGACGCGGCTGATCGATCTTGTCGGTGGTGGGTCGGGACTTGACGAGCGAGTGGCCGGGTCGCGTTCTCGGGACCAGGGCTCGGGCCGGGTCCGGCGCGCGTCCGAGGACGGCGTCGCCGAGGCGGGCCCGCGTTCACGCGGGACGGGGGTAGCC
>JALZNB010000609.1 GCA_030857905.1 Actinomycetota bacterium | reverse complement strand
GAGCAGACGTTGCTCGATCGGCTGGACCGGCGACGGCGCGTGCCCGTTGCCGTGGATCGGCACCGCGAGCCGCCAGGACGCCTCGAACAGGCCGACCAGGGCCGACAACAGGCTGCTCGGGCGCACGACCAGCAGCGACCGGTTCACGTCGGCCTCGGCGACCGGCAGGCTGACCGTGGCGAACTGCTGGTCGACGATCGTCAACTTCACCGGCACCTCGGGCAACACTCTGGCCTGCTCCCCCGCGGCCACGCACGGCTGGATGTTCTGCGCGTACCGGCCCGGGTCCTCGATCGAGGCTCGGGCGTAGACGACGCGGTAGGTGACCTCACCCCGGGCGAGCTGCTCCAACTCGGCGTTGTTGATGTGGCCTTCGGTGAAGTACGGCGGCGAGTCGAGCCTGCGGATCTCGTGGCGGGCGCTCAGTTCCATCTGCTGAATGCGCTGCGCGATGGCGGTGCCGGTGACGACCTCGATCAGGTCGTCGGTGCGCTGCGGGGAGATCGCGCGGCGGAAGGTGTCGTAGGCGTTGAGCGTGGCGACGCGGGCCTGCTCCAGCTCGGATTCACGGCGGCGGCTCAGGATTTGCAGGCCGGACGCGGGTGGGACGGGGATCAGCGTCGAGCCGTCGGTGCCCGCCTCGCCGACCAGACCCGCGTCGACCAGGGTGCGCAGGGCCGTGGTGACGGTGTCAAGCGGTTGCGCCGACCCGACAGCGACCTCGTGGACCGTCGACGGGCCGGTGCGGAGCAGGTACTGGTAGCTGCGAATCTCGTCCTGGGGTAGGCCAAGACGGGACAGATGCGGCGCCAGATCGCCATCCGACATGGAACCTCCCCAGGGTGCGACCGGAAGGTTGGCACATTGGTGCCGTTGACACCAACAGGGCGAGGTGACCCGCGCCACCCACCGACCGGCTGATAACAGTGCGTCATCGGCGCAGGCAGAGGGTGAACAGGCCAGGTACCGTGTGCCGAAGGTCGGCAGGCAAGGGAAGATGTCGGAGTGGCACAACCGACGCAGCTGAACCCGACCGAACAGGATGCCCTGGTCAAGCAGATCGGGCTGGCGTTGCTGAGGGCCGCGCCGACCGGGTGGACCTCCCTCGCGGCGGGCTATCGCGCCATCGGCAGATACACCGAGGTCACCGGCCGGGTGACGTACGACTCGGGGGCGACCGACGACCTGGCCGTGGCGCCGGAGATCGTGGGCCTCTTCGCCCGCCTGCGCGCGGGCATGTACCGCGAAGGCCGCGGCACCTGGTTCAACGCCCGCTACACCCTGGACAAGCCTTCCGCCTACAACCTCGAATACGACCGCGACGAGCCGCAGTGGATCAACCCGCCGCCGCCGCCCGCGTACGCCGACGAGCTGCGGACGTTCCCCCGCGACGAGGAGAACGTGCCGGAGTGGCTGATGCGCCGGATGGCGACCCTGAAGCCGCCGTTCCGCGTGGCGCGGATCTTCGACGGTCCGGGTCCCGCAGGACGGCCGTCGGTCAACCGGCCGCCGCTCGATACCGCCGCCGACGTGCAGCGCTACCTGGACTCGGCTCCGGTCCTGGGGCCGGGGCGAGGATTCGACGTCGACCACCTGGATGACGAGGGTCGAGCCTCGGTGCCGATCGCGTTCCACACCGACGGGGTGTGGATCTGGCCCGCCGCGGTGAACTACTACCTGCGGCAGCACGGGATTCCGCCGGAGTCCGACCTGGTTGAGCACATCCGCCGAGCCGGGTTCGTGGTGCCCGAAGTCGACGAGGGCGCGCGGGCCGCTGCCGTGGCGTTCGTCTCGCGAGGACCGCGTCGACCCGCACCGGGTGCGCTCGTCCCCGGTGGCGGCCCGGTTGGTGCGGTTGACGCAGAGACCAACGGGCCGGGCCCCGGTGGACCTGGCCCAGGCGGGTTCGTGGCCATGGGAGCTGGTCCTGCGGGTGGGCCGGGTGGATTCGACGGCGCCCGACCGGGCGCGCCTCGTGGATTTGACGGTCCAGGCGCGGGCTCGACGGACGGCCCCGGCGGATTCGGCGGTGCCCCGGCGGGCGGGCCTGGCTCGTCAGGCGGTCCCGGCGGGTTCGATGGTGCCGCGACGGACTCGGCCAGTGACGTTGGCGGCTTCGAGACCCGGCCCAATCCTGGCGGGTTCGATAGTGACGCAGCGAGCCCGGCCAGTGGCGTTGGCGGGTTCGACACCGGGCCTGGTGTGGCAGATGGACCTGGCGGGTTCGCGAGTACCAGGCACAGTCCAGATGCGGTCGATGGCCGGCCTGACCCCGCGAGTGTCGAGCCAGGTCACCGGACTACGGACAACGGTTCCGACTTCGCCGAGACCCGCGCGTTCGAAACCGGTGGCCGTGGAGCCACCGCGGTTGACAGCCCTGGTTCCGATGGACCGGCGGCGGGTGGGCACGGCGCCGGAAACACCTTTGGCGCAGCGGGTTACGACGGGGTCGGTGCTCCCGAGAACTTCGGAACCACTACGCGGGACGCGGATGGGCCGGGCGGAGGGGACGATCGGGGCGACGACTACGGAACCCACACGTCCGCGGCCGCCGAGGATTCCCCTCCCATCGAGTATCCGGCCGACAACTACGGCGAGCCGAACCAAAGCGGATACGACGAGACCGCCCCTGATCGAAGCGGACACGAGGCCACGGACTCCGCCAACTACGGAGACGACACCGGTCGCGACGGAACATCCGAGACCACCATTGCCGCGCCAGAAATCCCTGGTTCGGGCGAAGCGGCACACAGCTCGGCGATCTCCCACGAAAGCGACTCCGGCGGCTCGTCCGACACTGGGCGAGACTCGCTCAGCTTCGGCGGACGCGGCGAGAGCCGCGAACCCGAAGGATTCGTCGAAGGCGTCCGTGCGCGCGAAGGCGGGCCTGCGTCAAGCGATGTGAGCCCGGTGTCGTTCGACGCGTCCGATGCGGGTCACGAACCCGAGGGATTCGCCCCCCGTGCGCACGAGGACGAGCACGAGTCGATCGCGTTCGGCGGATCTGATGACAGCCGTGATTCTGGCGAGTTCGACGCGGGCGATGTCGACACCCGCGAGGATGACCGAGACCCGGTCGATGCCGACGAGAGCCGCGATGGCGTCAGAGCCGAGGACGCGGGCGCGCATGAGGTCTCGGAGGCCGACGATGCCGCCTCCCGGGGGTTCGATGAATCCCGGGACAGTGAGACGACATCCAGCGGTCGCGACGTGGAATCGTTCGGTGGCGGGTATTTCGCCGACTCGGCGGATCGTGCCGAGCACCGGCTGCCCAACGGACCTGTGGGGCGAGGGCAGTTCGCCGATGACGAGCCGGATGTGGATTACTTCAGCGCGGCCACGGGTTCCACTGCGGCGGCACAAGATGTGAACTCTGGTGAAAGCACGCCAGGTGGGTTCGCCCACGCGGCGCCTTTCCACACTGACGAACACGATGGTGGTTCGACCAACGGAACCCCGGGCGGGCTCTTCGCCGATCCGTCGCAGGACGCGGCGCCCGACAACGCGGACTTCGGCTATCAGGCACCGGAACCGCGGGCCTACCAGGCTGAACCGTTCGGTGCCGCACCTGGTGGTCTGGCCTCCGACGGCTTCAAGCCCTTCGGCGAAAGCGATCCGCCAGAGGTGTCGACCACGTTCGACGCGGTGCCGGATGTCGAGCGAGCGCCGGATGGCGGAATCCCGGACTTCGGCCCAGCGCCGACCGTCGAGATGAACGCCGCCGACGCCGTGCCGAAGGGGCGCCGGGCCGCGCGGCGGGAGCGGGAAGACGCCGCCACCGCCGATCCCATGGCTGAACCGTCCACTCAGGACCAGCCGGACGCTCGACCACACGACGAGGACGTCGACGGGGAGTTCGACGCTTTCGCCACCCCGCAGCCGCCCGCCGCGGCCTTGCCGTCGCAAGGCCCGCCCGCGGAATCGGTGGCACACCTGCGATCCCGGCTCGACGAACTCGGCGTCGCCGAATCCCGATACCAGATCGGGATGCCGGGCCCCGCCGCGTGGACCATCGAGCAGGCAGGCGAGGGCTGGCGGGTCGGCTGGTACGACAAGCAGTTCGTGGCGCCCGCGGTCTTCGAGGATGTCGCGGACGCCTCGGCGTTCCTGTTGGGCAAGATCCTGCTCGACACCCCTGGCGACTCTCGGCCCGCCGCGGACCGCGGCCCCCTCGACGAATATGACGACGACGACTACGACCATCGTGTGCGTCGCCAGGTGCTGCCGACACCTACCGAGGACGACCTGTTCCAGCCCGCCGCGGAGTTGTTCAAGCCTGGCGCCGAACCGGCAGCGCCCGCGCCGGTCCCGGCCCCCGTCGCCACGGCGAACTTCGACGACGAGGACGACTTCGAACAGCGCAGGCCCGAACCCCGCCCCGCGCCGCGCAAGACCGACAGCCGACGCCCGCAGGACTGGCCGATCCAACCCAAACCGGGTGAGCCGCCGCTGACGCTGTTCCGCGGCAAGCAGCTCATGGAGTTGGTTCCTGGCACCGAAATCGACCGCTACGGCGAGCCGACCGGCAACCTGACCTACGCGGCCGGGACACCGTTCGAGCGTCGGTCGCTCGTGCCGGACTGGGTGGGCAGGCCGTACCGGGCGTACCGCGTGCTGCGGCCGACCGAGGCACTGAGCGGCGTTGCGATCGCGTGGTTCGACCAGCCCGGCGGCGGTACGGCGTATCTGCTCACGGCATCGGTCACCGAACTGTTGGACAGCGGACACCTTGTCGAGGTCTCCGACCGGGAGCCGCCGACACGGCCGTAGGACGCCTACTCAATCTGCGGTGCAGGTCGGCGCCAGCCTGATCACGCTGCGTCGAACACGCAGTGCAGCGAGCCCGCGTAAGCGGCTATCGGGGTGTGCAAAGCATTCAAGCACCCGCTGAGCTTCTGCGGGTTGGTCCAGCGATTGGCTGTCGGGCCACGCCTGATCCAGTAAAGTTCGATGGGGTCGCGCCGGGAGAGAATGGCGTACAGGTTGTCGTTGTAGGGCGTGATCACCGGGTCGAACATGGACTTCAACCGTGTGCCGTCGATGGAGATGACCTCGCGCGGTTCGCTCCAGTGGTCCAGTCTGATGTCGTTGTACGTGCGGGTCAGGATCGCCTCGCCGTCGTGTTGGACCCACATCTGGTGCAAGTCCTCGTCGTACGGGCTGATGTTCGCGGTGTGTTCCCACCGTTCGCCCTGCGCGGGCTGGGGTGTACCCCAGGTCTTCTTATTGGTGTCGTGGGTAATCAACACTGTCGCGTATGTGGTCGGGCCCGTGGTGTTTGGGTAGCAGCAGTACAGGAGGCCGTGGTAGACGGCCAGCGAGATGCGTGCGGATTCGACCTCGCTGCCCTCCGCCGTGATGACCGGTTTGACCTCCGACCACCCGTCCTCTGGCGAGAAGCGCGTCCACATCAGCTTCCGATGGGACGGGTAGGCGAAGACGACATAGATGAAACCGTTGGCGTGTGCGGCGGCGGCGATCCCGCTGTTCACGCGGATGTCCTCGCCCCTGATCACCACCCGTTCGCTACCGCCCCACCTCCCGGACTGCTCGTCGTAGATGTTCCACGACAGGTAGGAGTTGAGGTCCAGGTGGAAGCAGTACAGGTGATACTTGTAGGCGAACAGGCCGAGTGGGGTGTGACCGCGCTGGTCCGGTGTCTGGACCTGTTCCGGTCTCGACCACATGATCCCGTCGTACTTCGTCCACATCAGACGCGCGGTCGCGTTGACGTCCTCGTTCATGTTCGCGCTCCTGTCACACGCCGGTGGGCGCCGATGAGTGGGTGCCGGCGTGCTCGTGGGCGAGTCGGCCCGCGATGTAGGTGGCCGACACGGCCCGTTCGTCACCCAGCAGCGCCAAGGCGAACAGCGTGTCGTCCAGGGTCGAGCTCTCGCGGGTGCGATGGGCCAGCAATGGTGTGGCGGCCGGGTCCAGCACGACGAAGTCGGCTTCGTGCCCCGGTTGCAGCGAGCCGATGGTGTCGCCGAGGCCGAGTGCGGTCGACGCGCCGAGTGTGGCCAAGTAGAACAACTTGATCCCGCCCATCGGATAGTTGGCGAGTTCGGCGACCTTGTACGCCTCGTTCATCGTTCGCATCATCGACAGGCTGCTGCCCCCGGCCATGTCGGTGGCCAACCCGACGAGCGCCGGGTGGGGCCGCTGTTTCCCCAACTTCATCTGAAACAGCCCACTGCCGAGGAACAGGTTCGACGTCGGGCAGTGCGCGACACCGCTGCCGGTGTCACGCAACCGTTCCCACTCGGCCTCGGAGATGTGCACCGCGTGGGCGAAGACCGCGCCGCGACCGAGCAGCCCGTAGTGCTCGTAGACGTCGACGTAGTCCCGTCGCCGGGGGAACAACTCACGCACCCTGGCCACCTCGTCGATGTTCTCGGCCAAGTGCGTCTGCAACAAGGTGCCCGGGTGGTCCCGCCACAGCTTTCCGGCCAGTTTCAACGTCTTCGGCGTGCACGCGACCGCGAACCGCGGCGTGATCGCATAGAGGCTGCGGCCTACCCCGTGCCACTTTTCGATCAGCGCGAGGGACTGCTCGTAACCCTTCTCCGGCGAGGAGTCCAGCAGCCCCTCAGGTGCCTCGCGGTCCATCAGCACCTTGCCTGCCGCCATCCGCATCCCCCGCCGGGTGCTCTCCTCGAACAGCGCGTCGACCGACTGCGGGTAGGTGGTGCAGTTGACCAGCGCGGTCGTGGTGCCGTTGCGCAGCATCTCGTCGCAGAACAGGGATGCGGTCCGGCGGGAGTACTCCGGGCTGCTGAACCTCTGTTCCTCCGGGTAGACGGAGTTGACCAGCCACTGCGGCAACTTCTCGCCGTAGGCCGCGATGATCCGCAACTGGACGTAGTGGACATGGATGTCGATCAGGCCGGGGAGGATGAGCTTGTCCCGGTAGTGCACGACGGTGGTCCCCGGCGGCAGTGTCGGGCCCAGTTCGGCGAAAGGGCCGGCGTGGGTGATCTTCCCGTCCCGGCAGACCAGCAGGCCGTCCTCCACGTGGACCACGGTGTCCTGGCTGGAGGAGGTGAACGGGTCGCCGCGGAACCACACCAGCGTGCCGCGCACCGCGGTCACCACCGATCCGCGTTCACCCGTCGCCCGTGTTCCGGAATCACTCACCACACGCCGTCCCTTCCGCGCGTTCCGCTCTGCTAGTCGCGGACCATGAAGTAGGCGTCCACCTGGGGGTGCTCACGGCTGCCGTGGTGGCGGTGGTGCGTGTAGAACTCCGAGGCGGTCCCGGAACTGGTGTAGGCGTTGTTGCCGGAGGCGCGGACATGCCAGGAGAAACGAAGGGACTTGCCCTCCAGTGCGCTGCTCTCGGCGTCGCAGTCCTCAGCGGTGTAGGTGACCGAAGCCTTGACGCCGCCCCCGTTGTCATCGTCGGACTCGGTTCGCATGTAGCCGCTGTCCCCAGACTGGATTTCCGCTGGAGCGCTCTCGGTCCACTGGCCCTCGTCGATCTTCTCCTTGGGATCGACGAACGTGCAACCGGTCCGGTTGTACATGTTGACGTCGGCGGAACGTTCGGCACTCACCTCGGCCTGTGCGGGGTAGGCCACCAGGCCCATCGCGATCGTGGCGGCCACCACGACGGCGGCCCCATGGAACGACGTCCTGCCTTGTACGAGCTTCATGTGCAATCATCCTTTGATCGGCCTGTTATGCGGTCGGCGACTAACATGGCGGAAATAAAGAATTATGCGGAACCCGAACGCTTCACGTTAGCGCCCACAACAAGCTAGCAGCGCGACAGCCCGTTAAACCATCACTGAATGGTATGACGCGCGCATTGTCGCCGTAATCGTTTGCGAATATGCAGATATGCGGATATCACCGGCTGTTGTTGTCAGGCCACTTGACCTCACCTTCAGCGCGAGCCCCGTCATCCATTCGAGCTTGAAACACCTGACGGCGGTCATCCCGGATCGACAATGCAGCCTGAATGGGTTGTCCACTGGGGTGGGTTGGTTGCGAAAAGGCCACCAGGAGCCGCCGACACGACCGTAGAGCGCCTACTCGATCTGGAGTCCATGAGCGGCAGCGAAAGCAATCGCCGTATCGACGTCGACACGCGCACCGAACAGGCTCGCCTGAACGAGCCCGTCCGCGGTGATGCGCGCGCCACGCAGGTCGGCGCCGCCGAACTTGGCGCCGAGCAATCGGGCGCCGGACAGATCGGCGTCGCGGAGATCGGTGTCGCGCAAATCGGCGTCGATGAGGTTGGCCTCACGCAGACGTAGACCGGTCAACGAGGTTTTGCGCAACGCGGCACCGGAAAGACCTGCCAGGGTCAGGTCCGTGTCGCGAATGGACAGTGGCCGGAAGCGGCAGTCCAAGAACGTCGAACCGACCAGACTGCACGCGACGAACTCGCTGTCCGACAA